>NZ_CP110137.1 GCF_025979705.1 Hymenobacter sp. YIM 151858-1 | reverse complement strand
CGGTTCCACGTCGGTGGTGGGCGCCTGGGGTTACTTCCGCAAGGGACTGGTGTCGCTGAAAACGGCGCTGGTGTTTCTGCTGCCCTCGCTGGCGGCCGTATTTGCGGTGCGCAAGCTGCTGCTGCCCGCCATTCCCCACGAGCTGTTCACGCTCGGGAGCCTCGTGTTCACCAAAGACCTGCTGGTGCTGGTCGCGTTTGCCGTGCTGATGGTCGGCGCCGCTGTGTCCATGATTCGCAGCAAACAGGCGGCGGTGGTACTGGACGAAGAGCGGCACCCCAAGCACGCGTTCAATTACCCGCTGGTGCTGAGCATCGGCCTAGTGGTGGGTGCGCTTACGGGCTTCGTGGGCGCCGGCGGTGGCTTTCTGATTATTCCCGCCCTGGTGCTCGGCGCCCGCCTGCCCATGAAGCTGGCCGTGGGCACCTCGCTGGCCATCATCGCCCTGAACTCGCTCATCGGCTTCACCGGCGATTTGAGCGCCGGCACCCCCATTACCTGGAGCTTCCTGGCCGGCTTCCTGGCCTTTGCCCTCGGCGGCATCGTCCTCGGCACCTACCTGGCCCGCTTCATTCCCGGCGCCAAGCTCAAGCCCGCCTTCGGCTGGTTCACCTTGGCCATGGGCGCCTTTATCCTGCTGCGCGAGCTGGTGTTCCACTGAGTTGTCAGCTGACAGCTATTAGCTGACAGCTTTACGCCCTACACCAAAAGCAGCCCCTTTCTGATCAACTAACCAGCTGGCAGCCCACCGCTAAAAGCTAAAAGCCTCTTCTCCGTCATGAAAATCGAACAATTTGAAGACAAGGGCCTGGCCCATTTCTCCTACGCCATCCTCAGCGAGTGTGCCCGCCAAATCGTGCTCGTCGACCCGGCCCGCGACCCGCAGCCGTACTACGATTTTGCCAAGGCCCACGACGCCCAAATCGTGAGCGTCATCGAAACCCACCCCCACGCCGACTTCGTGAGCAGCCACCTAGAAATCGCGCAGCAGACCGGCGCCGTCATTCGGGTGAGCAAGCTGCTGGGCGCGGATTACGCTCACGAAGCCTTCGATGAGGGCCAGGAGTTCACCGTGGGCCAGCTCACCTTCCGGGCCCTGAATACGCCCGGCCACTCGCCCGACTCCATCAGCATCGTGGTGAGCCGCGAAGGCAAAGCCAAAGCCGTGTTTACCGGTGATACCCTCTTTATCGGCGACGTGGGCCGGCCGGACCTGCGCGAAAACGCCGGCAACCTGACCGCCAAGCGCGAGGAGCTGGCCCGGCAGCTGTACCACTCGCTGCGCGACAAGCTCATGCAGCTGGACAACACCGTCCTGGTGTACCCAGCCCACGGCGCCGGCTCGCTTTGCGGCAAGGCCCTGGCCGGGGGCAGCAGCAGCACCATCGGCGACGAGAAATTCGGCAACCCCATGCTGCGCGACCTGAGCGAGGAGGAGTTCGTCAAGGAGCTGCTCGCTGACCAGCCCTTCATCCCCAAGTACTTCGGCTACGACGTGGCCCTGAACAAAGCCGGCGCCCCGGCCTACGCCCCCAGCGTGCAGCAGGTACCGCGCCTGGCCGCCGGCGCCGAGCTGGAAGCCGGGGTGCTGGTGGTGGATACCCGTCCCGAAGCCGAGTTCAAGAAGGGCCACGTAGAAGGAGCGCTAAACATCCAGCAGGGCGGCAAATTCGAGACCTGGCTGGGCTCCATCGTCGGCCCGGAAGAATCCTTCTACCTCATCGCTGCCGACGAGGCGACCCTGGAGGATCTGATTTGCAAGACCGCTAAAATCGGCTACGAAGCGCTGATTAAGGGCGCGCTGGTCGGTACGCCCGCCACCGAAGCGACCATGCCTATGCTGGACGTAGCCGCCTTCCGTCAGCACCCGGAGCAGTACACCATCGTGGATATCCGCAACGCCGCCGAGCACCGCGACGCGCCCATCTTCGCCAGCGCGCTGAACATTCCGCTGCCCGAGCTGCGCGAGCGGGTGCTGGAAATCCCCCGGGGCAAGCCCGTGGTGGTGCACTGCGCCGGCGGCTACCGCTCGGCGGCGGGCGCCAGCATCGTGGCGCCGGCCCTGCCCGGCACCGACGTGCTCGACCTGAGCGAAGCCGTGAAATCCTTCCAATCGGCTGCGGCCGGCCACTAACCCCCACCGGCAAACCGGGGAGTTTCCCGCAAGGGAAGCGCTCCGGTAGCACCTACGCTTACCCCATGCCTCACCTTGCATTCCTGCTTTCCTTCTTCGCCATGTTTGGTTTGTTTCAGGGCGCCGCGCCCGCCTATAAAAACCTTGCCCCCGCCCAGTTTGCGGCGGCCCTGCGCCAGCCCAGCGCGGTGCTGCTCGACGTGCGCCGCCCCGACGAGTTTGCGGCCGGCCACCTGCCCGGCGCCGTGAACCTCGACGTGACCGGCCCCGACTTCGCCCGCCGCGTGGCCGTGCTGGACAAAACCAAGCCCACGTACGTGTACTGCCGCAGCGGCGCCCGTTCGGCCACCGCGGCCAGCCAACTCACCCAGGCCGGCTTTGGCCAGGTCAGCAACCTGCTCGGCGGCGTGCTCGGCTGGCCCGAAAAGCTGGTGCGCTAGCACGCTCCGTATTCTTCCTTAACGCTTCCGCTTCATGCTTGACCTCCTTCGCCAGCCCTGGCCTTGGTACGTGGCCGGGCCGCTCATCGGTCTGGCCGTACCGGCGCTGCTGCTCATCGGCAACAAGGCCCTGGGCATCAGCTCTTCGCTGCGCCACGTGTGCGCGGCCTGCGTGCCCGCCAATATTCCCTTCCTGCAATACAACTGGCGCGCCGAACTCTGGAACCTGTTCTTTGTGCTCGGCATCGGCCTGGGCGGCTTCCTGGGCTACCGGGTGCTGGGCCACCCCGAAACCATTGCCATATCGGCCGAAACGGTGCGCGACCTGCAGGCCCAGATGGGCCTGACCGACTTCTCGGGCTTGCTGCCCCAGGAGCTGTTTGCCCTCGAAAACCTTTCGAACTGGAAAGGCTGGGTGTTCCTGGTGCTCGGCGGCTTTCTGGTCGGCTTCGGCACCCGCTACGCCGGGGGCTGCACCTCGGGCCACGCCATCTCGGGCCTCTCCAACCTGCAGTGGGTGTCGCTGGTGGCCGTTATCGGCTTCTTCGTGGGCGGCCTGCTGACGACCTGGGTGTTTTATCCGCTGATGTTTTAACCTGCCTGCTCCATGAAAAATCTGAAATACCTGGTGCTGGGCGTGTGGTTTGGCCTCATCCTGACCAAAAGCGAAGTCATCAGCTGGTTCCGTATCCAGGAGATGTTCCGCTTCCAGTCGTTCCACATGTACGGCATCATTGGCTCGGCCATTCTGGTGGGGCTGGTGTCCATCCAGCTCATTAAGCGCAACCACGTCAAGACCATTAACGGCGAGACCATCACCCTCGCCGACAAGAAGTACAACCACGGCACCTGGATTGGCGGCATCATCTTCGGGCTGGGCTGGGCCCTGACCGGGGCGTGTCCGGGCCCCCTGTTTGCCCAGTTGGGCAGCGGCGTGGCCTCGGCCGCAGTACTGATTCTGGCCGCGCTGGCCGGCACCTGGACCTACAGCGCCCTGCGTGAAAAGCTGCCTCACTAACCTTTCTCTGCCCGGCTTCCGGTTCCCTTTCCCGTTTCTATGATTCGCTGGTTTCTGCCGGGCGCCGCGCTGCTGGCCGGCGCCCGGCCCAGTCTTGCCCAATCCGTACGGCCCGATACGTTGCGGCACCCGATGGCTCACGCTCCGGCCCCTGCAGGAGAGGAAGCAGCGGATTCGACGGCAGCCCGGTCCCTGGCCCAGGCCTTGCGAAAGGGGGAGTTCCGGGCCCACGTGCGCTCCGTGTTCATGGCCACGCGCAACCGCGGCGCAGCGCCGGACTATTACGCCCACGGCGTCGGGGCGGGGCTGGGCTACGAAACCAAGACCTGGCACGGCCTGCAACTGGGCGTGGAAGGCTTCTTTTTAAAAAAACCTGTATTACAGTGCGCTGGCCGCCGAGCCGGGTCGCCCGGAAAGCCGCTACGAGCTGAGCCTCTTCGACCTGGAACACCCCCACCACCGCGAAATGTTGCACCAGGTGGAAGAGCTGTGGGTGCGCTGGCAACCCCGGTCGGGCCTCCACCTCACCTACGGCCGGCAGCGGCTGGACACGCCCCTGCTCAACGCCCAAGACTCGCGCCTGAGCCCCAACTTCGTGCAGGGCCTGTGGGCGGTGGGCAAGGTCGGCCAAGCCACTACGCTACAGGGCGGCTGGCTGACGCATGTCGCCCCGCGCTCTACGGATCGCTGGTACCGGCTCGGCGAATCCGTGGGGCGCTACTCCATGGGCGTGGCCCCGACAGCAGCCGGGCCAACTACCTCGGGCACGTGCCTACCCACGGGCTGGCCGTGCTGGGCCTGCGCCGCACCCTGGGCCGCGGCGGCTCGGTGCAGGCCTGGCAGTACTTCGCTGACCACCTGCTGGCCACCAGCCTGCTGGAAAGCACCGTGGCCTTTCCCCGCCCGGCCAGCACCTGGACGGCCAGCAGCCTGCTGCTCTGGCAGCATGGCCTGGTCACGGGCCACGCCCCCAGCCGGTGAGCCAACGCTACCTCGAGCCCGGGGAGCAGGCCCGGGCCCTGAGTGGGCGCGTGAGGTATCAATAGCAGGCTTGGCAGCTGGCCCCGCAGTACACCCGCCTGACAGCCCATGGGCGCTACCTGTTCCCCCGCGAGTGGGGGCGGGAGCCCTTCGACACCACCCTGCCCCGGGAGCGTATTGAAGGCGCCGGCGACGTGCACGCCTTGAAAACCACCGCGGCCTGGCAGCGGCCTCACCGCCCCCGGTTGGAAGCGGGCTGCGGCTATTTCAACCTGTCGCAGCAGGTCCGGCTCAACAAGTACAGCCTGCCCGATTTCCACCAACTCAACCTGAGTGTCACCCCCGCCTTCACTGGCGCGGCGCAGGGGCTGCGCCTGGGCACGCTGCTGGTGGCCAAGTGGGGCGCGGAACGGTCCACCTATCAGCCGACGCGGGCGGTGAACAAAGTCGACCTGCAGCACCTGACCCTAGCAATGGATTACGGGTTTTAAGCTAGTCCCCGGGTAGCGGCAATTCAGGCGACGTAGGCTAGTCAAGTCGATGAAGAGAGGTATAACCCTTTATTCAATGAGTTTATTGAATAATTGAACAACCCAGCTAGCTTTGCCGCGAGCCTTGTCGCAATCATGGAAAAAAGAGCTTTCAAAGACGCGGTTTACGGCCAGTTGGCCGACCTGACCAAAGCCCTGGCCAACCCTCGCCGCCTGGAAATCGTGGATTTGCTGGCCCAAGGGGAGTTTGCCGTCGAAGACATTGCCCGCGAAACGGGCCTGTCGGTCGCCAACGCCTCCCAGCACCTGCAAGTGCTCAAGGGTGTGCAGCTGGTCAGCGCCCAGCGCGACGGCCACTACCTGCGCTACCGCCTCGCCAACCCCGATGTCTACGCCGCGTGGCAGCTGTTGCGCACCTACGGCCTGACCCGGCAAGCGAGCATTGCCCGCGTGGTCCAGGATTTTCGCCGGCAGCGCGACGTGCTGCAAACCGTGACCATTGACGAGCTGCTGGGCAAGCTCGCGGAAGAAGGCGTGGTGCTGCTGGACGTGCGCCCCCGCCAGGAATACAACCAGGGCCACCTGCCCCAGGCCCTGTCCACGCCCCTAGAGGAGCTGCTGAGCCGCCTGCAAGAGCTGCCGCGCACCAGCCCCGTTGTCGCGTACTGCCGCGGTCCGTTCTGCGTGTTTGCCGACGAGGCCGTGCAGCTGCTGACCGCGCGGGGGTACGTGGCCCAGCGGCTGGAGGAAGGCTTTCCCGACTGGAAGCACCGCAACCTGCCCTACGAACTCGCTTAACCCCTGCGCCCATGGCTCCGCTAACCAACCCAACCCCACCAACGCGCCTGGGCTTGCGCGAAAACGGGCCCCAATTTGCCCTGCTGGTGTTGGTCAACGCCTTTGTGGGCGGCATGGTGGGGCTGGAACGCACCATTCTGCCGCAGCTGGCGGAGCAGGAGTTTCACCTGGCGGCCCGCTCGGCTATCCTGTCCTTCATCGTGGTGTTCGGCCTCATCAAAGCCGCGGCCAACTACTACGCCGGGGCCTGGGCCTTGCGCGTGGGGCGCAAAAACCTGCTGCTCATCGGCTGGCTGCTGGGCCTGCCCGTGCCGCTGCTGCTGCTCTGGGCGCCGTCCTGGGGCTGGGTGATTGCCGCCAACGTGCTGCTGGGCCTGAACCAGGGTTTGGCCTGGTCGAGCACCGTGGTCATGAAAATTGATTTGGTCGGCCCCAAGCAGCGCGGGCTGGCCCTGGGCCTGAACGAGTCGGCGGGCTACCTGGCCGTGGCCGCCGCGGCCTTTGCCTCGGGTTGGCTGGCCACCGAGTACGGCCTGCGGCCCTACCCGTTTTACCTGGGCCTGGCGCTGGCCGGGCTGGGTTTGCTCAGCTCCCTCTTCGTGCGCGACACCAAGCACCACGTGGCGCTGGAAGCCGCTCAGTCCCCGGCCGGGCCCACGGGCCCGCCGCTCTCGTTCTGGGACGTGACCTGGCGCCACCCCAACCTCGGCTCGGTCACCCAGGCCGGGCTGGTCAACAACCTCAACGACGGCATGGTCTGGGGCCTGCTGCCCCTGCTGCTCGCCAGCAAAGGCTTCCCCCTGTCGCAGATCGGCACCGTGGCGGCGGTGTACCCGGCCGTGTGGGGCCTGGGCCAGCTCGTGACCGGGCCGCTGGCCGACCGCTACTGCAAGAAAGAACTGCTCTTTGGGGGAATGCTGCTGCAAGGCGGGGTGCTGCTGGCCATGCTGTTCACCGACGGGTACCCGGCGTTTCTGGTGCTGGGGGCGCTGCTGGGCGCGGGCACGGCGCTGGTGTATCCCACGTTTCTGGCGGCGGTGGCCGAGCACGCACCACTGCCGCAGCGGGCCCGCAGCGTGGGCATCTTCCGCTTCTGGCGCGACGCGGGCTACGCCATCGGGGCGCTGCTGACCGGCGTGCTGGCCGATGCCTTTGGCTTGGGGGCGGCGCTGGCTGCCATTGGCGGGCTCACCGTACTTTCAGCGGTGGTCATTCTCCGCCGCATGTCGTGCTCCATGCTGACTAGCGCGGGTGCTCCTGCCCGTGATTCGGCACCGGTTTTTCCGGATGTGCTTCTCTTTACCCGGAAAACGCCACCCTCTTCCCCGGTTATTCACTAGCCCGCAAAGTCCCTCGGTGCGCGCCGGGGCTACGCCAACCGCTGCCTGATTGCCTGCTTGAACCAGCCCCCATGTGCCCCAGCTGCGGGCGGGGCCGGCTACCACTTGCCCCATGCCCGTGGCATTCCTCAGCGACGAGCAGGCCGGCCGCTACGGGCGTTACCACGCCGCCCCAACCTTAAGCAATTCGCCCGGTTCTTCTACCTCCGCACCCAAGACGTGCACTCCCTGGCCCAGCAGCTTCGCCTACCCCTGGCATTCTGGGACGACCGGTACCCCCAGCCGAATACCTTGCACGACCACCAGGCGCAACTGATGGCGTATGTCGGCTTTACGGCCTTTGACGGGCGCCAATCATTTCACTTGGTTCGCTGGCTGTCCGCCCTGTTGCTGACCAGCACCTGTGCGCCCCGCTTAAAGGTTGCGCAGCCGCCCCATCAAGGCGGCTTCGTAGCTTTTGCCGATGGGCACTTCGTGCGGGCCCAGCTGCAGGCAGCCGTCCTCCAGGCCCTCCACCTGCCGCAGGTTTACGATATAGGAACGGTGCACGCGCAAAAAGTGCGCGAAGGGCAGGCGCTCTTCCAGGGATTTAAGGGTGCCCAGCACGATGTGCTTGCGCCCGGCCGCCGTCACGATCTGAGAGTAGGCCGACATGGCTTCGAGGTAGAGCACGTCGGCAAAGTCCACGCGCACGAGCTTGTTATTGGTTTTGATAAACAAGTGCTGGTCGTCGGGGGCGGCGGGCTGCACCTCGCCCCGGGGCTCGGCGGCGCGGCGCTGCCCGCGCACCCGATCGATGGCCTGCAAAAAGCGGGCGTAGTCCAGCGGCTTTAGCAGGTAGTCCGCTACGGGCATGGCAAAGGCGTCGACGGCAAACTCCGCGTGCGAGGTCACCAGCACCACGGCCGGCGCGGGCTGGGGCAACAGGCGCACCAGCTCCAGCCCCGACAGGTGGGGCATTTCGATGTCGAGCAGCAGCAGGTCGGGGCGCGGCTCTTCCTGTAGCCGCGCAAGCAGCGGCACCGCGTCGGGCAAGGAGGCCAGCAGCTCCAGCCCTTCGGTGAGGCGCACGAACTGCTCGAGCGTAAGGCGGTTGAGGGCGTTGTCGTCGACGACGATGCAGCGAAGGGGGGCGGAGTCGGGCATGGCAGGCAGGCAAAGCCGCCGGGCGGCGGGCGGCGGGGCGGGCGGCCCCAAGTAGCATCCGCTAAAAATAGGGGCTGCGGGGTTGTGGTCCAACTCCGCCCGCCGCGCCGGGCTTCGTGCAGCCAAAGCGCCAGTTCGCTCAAGAAATGCCGGGGTTGAGGCAATCGGCCGGCAGCGGCCCGCGGGGCCCGGTAAGTTTGAACCGTTCAATCATCCGACACGTCTCCGACGCCATGCTCAACGCTTCGCCCCGCTTTCGTTACTACCTCGCCTTCACGCTGCTGCTGCTGCTCGGCGCGTTCGTACGCCTCTCAGCCGCGCCCGGTCCCGCCGCCTCCACCCCGGCCAAGCGCGCCGTGGAATACACCCGCTATCTCACCAACAGACTGCGCCTGCTGCCCCACCAGTTCCGCCCCGTACACCGCTGCACCCGCCAGCAGCTGGCCGCTTTCGACTCGCTCGCCGCTCGCCCCGCCGCCACGCCGGCCGACTACGCCCGCGCCGAAGCCCGCTACGCCGCCGCGTTGCGCCCCTGGCTAAGCGCCGGGCAGTTCAACGCCTTTCAGCTGCTGCGCGAGCGGCAGCCCGCCGAGGTACCTGCCGCCGCCGTCGCCCTCCGTCGCTAGCCCCGTGCTGATCCCCCTTCTGTTCGCCTGTTGCTTTTCCTTGCCATGACCCGTTTGTACCCTTTCCTGCTTGCTTCCCTGCTTGCCCTCACGGCCCAAGCCACCACGACCAGAGGTTTATCCGACACCAAACCCAAACCCGGCGCACCGGCCGGGAAAACAGCCGCCAGGCCCGCTGCCAAAGCGGCCCCTGCAAGTCGTCTCGCGGCCGCGCCGGTTCCAATTGCCCAGCCCGCCGCGCCGCGCGTGCTCGACGGCTACGCGCTCGGCGCCGACGGATTGGCCTTACCCGGCGTGACGGCCCGCGTGGCCGGCACCATGAACCTGGTGGTCAGCAACGCCGACGGCATGTTCCGCCTGCCCCTGCCCGCCGATGGCCAGCCGGTGCGCCTGATCTGCAGCTACGCCGGCCTGGCCGATTATGAGGTTCTCCTTGAGCCGGACCAGCGTGTGCTGAGCCTGGAAATGCTCGAAGACGCTCCGCTGTCATTTCAGACCAAGTCCCGCCGATTTACGCTGCGGCGCCGCTAAGCGCGGCGGCACCAAGCTTCCTACCCGCGGAGGTAGGAAGCTTGGCGGTTAGTCAGTTCCCTGTCCGGCGCGCCCGGGCCGCCGCCCGCTTTCGCTTCAGCCGCCTCGCCCTGCGCGCCGGAGATGGGGTCGTACGGTAAACAACGGCCTGGTTGGCGCCTGCCCCCGGCGGGGCGCGCACGCCGTTCACTTTTTGGCTTCGCCACCCATATGAGAACCCTCCTCCCGCTCTTAACCCTCAGCTTGCTATTGTGGGTCGGCCCCCTCCGCGCTAACGATCAGCCGGCTCCCGCAGCGCCCGCCCTCGACGGCCTGTGGCAAGGCCCGCTTCGCGTGCCCGGCGGCCAGCTCGAGGTTATCTTCCGCCTCGTCAGGCTTACCGGAGGCCAGTACTTTGCCACCCTCGACGTGCCCCAGCAGAAGGTCAGCCGCATGAGCGTGCGCGTGGAGCTGCGCGGCGACACGGTTACGTTTGTAGCCGAGGAGGCCGCTAGCCGCTTTGTCGGGCAGCTGGCTCCGGACGGCCGGCAGCTTAGCGGCCAGTGGGTGCAGCCCGGCTACGCCGTGGCGATGACGCTCAGGTACGCCCCGCCGGCGGCCGCACCCGGCGGCAAGGTGCGCCTCACCCCGCCCTACCGCGAGGAGGAAGTGGGCTTTCCCAATACCGCCGCCGACCTGCGGCTCGGGGGCCTGCTGACGGTGCCGCCCGGCCCGGGGCCCTTTCCCGCCGTGGTGCTGGTGGCCGATGCCGGGGCCCTGGACCGCGACGCGGCCGTGGGCGAGTACCGCCCCGTGGGCGCGCTGGCCGACTTTCTCACCCGCCGCGGTATCGCCGTGCTCCGCTGCGACGCCCGCGGCGTGGGCAGCACCGGCGGCCAGGTGAGCCCTTCATTGCTGGAGCGCGTGAGCGACGTGGAGGCTTGCCTGAATTACCTGCGCACCCGGCCCGAGGTGGACTTAAGCCGGCTGGGCGTCGTCGGCCACGGCGAAGGCGGCAACGCGGCCCTGCTGGCGGCCACCCGCCCGCTGCCGCCCGCCTTCGTGGTGACGCTGGCCGCGGCCGGCCTGCCCGGCCGCGAGCTGGCCCGCGCCCAGCACACGCAGGTGCTGCGCGCCGCGGGCCTGGCACCCGGCCAAATCGAGGCCGTGGTCAAGCGCCAGCAAACCGTGCTCGACGTGGTGCTCCACACCCGCGACAACCAGCAGGCGCAGGCCATCGTGGCCAACCTGCTTCGGCAGGACGACCCGGGCTTAAGCCCAGCCGCCGCCCTAGCCGCCGCCACCGAGCTGACCTCGGAGCGTCAGCGCTTCGCTCAGATGTTTGACCCGGTGCCGGCCCTTGGGGCAGTGCGTTGCCCGGTGCTGTTGCTTAGTGGTGGCACCGATCTGGTCGTGGACGCTGACGCCAACCTGGCGGCCCTGACCCGCGGCCTGCGCGCCAATCCCGGCGTGACAAGCAAAAAGCTCCCGGCCGTCAACCACCTCTTTCAGGCGGACGAAGCCACCTGGCCCGTGGTGGCAGGCGAACGGCGCCCCGCCTTTTCGCCCCAGGCCCAGGAGATGATCCGCGCCTGGATTTTAGCTCGCGGCCGCTAAGGTTCTTGGTTTATCCCGCATCCATCACCCTGAGGAATTTGCTATGCTGGCTTCCCTTCCCCTGCGCTGCCTTGTTGTGGACGATAACGCAATGAGCCGCCAGCTGCTGCAGCAGCTGGTACGCACCACGCCCGCGCTGGAGCTGGTCGGGGCGCTGCCCGACGCCCGCCAAGTGCCCGCGCTGCTGGCCCGGCAGCCCGTCGACGTGCTGCTGCTCGACGTAGAAATGCCGTACCTGTCGGGCTTGGACCTGATTCGGCAGCTGGGCGCGGCGGCCCCCAGCGTGGTGTTGGTCACGGCCAGCCCCGAGTACGAGCGCGAGGCCCGGGCCTTGCGGGTCGCCGATTTTTTATTGAAACCGTTGGGTGCGGGGCAGTTTCGCCAAAGCATGGCACGACTGCTGGCCTATGTGAGGGCGCGAGGCGGCGCCGACTAAGCTAGCCCGGAGCCCCGGTGGCGACCACAACGACACGACGCCCAGCTATCCTGCCAACCTGAACTTGCCCAACGCAATCGCCGTGGCCGCCATCACCAACAGCGGCGCCAAGTCGTCGTTCTCGAACCACGGCGCAACCACGGTGGACCTCGGCGCGCCCGGCTCGGCTATCAACCCGACCACCGCCTGCAACACGTATTCGACTTACAACGGCACCTCGATGGCAACGCCCCACGTGCCCGGCGTCGCGCTCAACGCGGCTTTGCACCCTGGCGCTGCGGCGGCTGCCAGCAAGAACCCCAGCCTGCGCCGTGTCGTGCTTACCCCGTCGCCGGCGGGTAAATGCGTCACCGGCGGCCGCCCCATCGTAAGCGGCTTTTGATACGGCCAAATTCGTTTTCGCCCGAAAAGCCCCCGTCGATTGGCGGGGGGGTGCCTGACTGCGGGGTTGCAAGGCCCGCCAGGCAATTTCTTGCCCGTAAATGCAACTATGGTTGCGTCAAAGAACCGGGCCCGTGACCGCAGCCGCTCCGGTAGCCAGGCCCCGATGAAGGGCAATAGCAGTATCGCGCTTCACGTAGCTGGGGAATCGGGCCTGCACTCCGGCTGGCGCGCCCGGCTGGCAGCCGGGCCGCGGGGGCTGCCGGATCAACCGCTGCTTTCGGCCCGGGCCGCCCGCCCGCGCTAGCTGCTCCGGCCGCCGTAAAGCCGACCTCACGTTTGGTTTGGTGCTGGGGAATTTCATTACTTGGTCGCCATGTTGCTTCAAGCCTACCAAGAACGCTGGCCCGCAGACTTTCAAGCCATCGCGCAGGTGTTGCGGGCGGCACTGCCGGGTTTGCCCTGCGTGGCGGAGCACGTGGGCAGCACGGCCGTTCCCGGGCTGGCCGCCAAGCCCATCATCGACCTGGACTTGCTCTACTCCCCGCCCGTCACCCTGCCCCAGGTGGCCGCCGGCTTAGCGGCCATCGGGTACGCCCACGTCGGGGATCAGGGCATTCCCGGGCGGGACGTGTTCAAGCGCGTTCCCCTGGGGTTACCGCATCCGGTGCTGGACCGGGTAAAGCACCATTTGTACGTCTGCGCGGACGACAGCCGCGAGTGGCACCGGCACCGGGTGTTTCGGGACTACCTGCGGCGGCACGCCGACGCCCGTCAGCAGTACGAAGCGCTGAAAATGCGTTTAGCTGCGGAAGCCGGGCAAGACCAGCGCCGGTACGCCGAGCTTAAGCAGACGCGGGCACAGGGCTTTGTTGCGCGGGTGCTCCGGCAAGCCAGCGGGGTTGCTTCGGACCTGCCCCGGGCCTAGGGGTTGTTGGGCCGGGATGGCCTCAGCGCTGTCCGCTGATTTAGCCCGGGCGGTGCAGCGGCCAAGTGGTGACCGACGGCCCAGCCTGCTTTCCCCCGGTAACTTGGCTGCCCCGCCTGGGGGCGGGTATTGCCCTGCCCGGGGGCACCCCGCGCCAGGGGCCCTAGCGGGCCGGTTGCCCGGGTTTTCGCCCGGCCGTTGGCCTCGGCTCCGGCCCGGCGTCGGGGGCATCCGTTAAAGCCAAGAGAAACGCTTTCAGATCGGCCAGCTCCGAGCGGCTCAGGTGCAGCGGGTCCGCCGGCAACGTTTGGTTGCCAACGGGCAGGTGCAGGCCGGTGCCGCCGCCCTCGTTGTAGAAGTGCAAAACCTCGTCCAGGGTTTGGTATTCCCCGTTGTGCATGTAGGGGGCTGTCAGGGCCACGTTGCGTAACGTCGGGGTTTTAAACGCGCGCCGCAGCTCCGGCAGCCGGGTGTGCTCATACCGCCCGGGGTCCGGGTCCAGCCTGCGGGCGCCCGGCCTTGTGGGCAAGCCCAGCACTTCGGCTTCCGACTCCTGGAACGTGGGGGGCACCGTCCCGTTGGTGAGCGGGAAAAAGTGGCAGGTGGCGCACCGGGCCTTGCCCGCGTACAGGTTAAAGCCGCGGATGGCGGCGGCGCTCAGGCCCGCGCGGGCTTCGCCGCGCACGTAGCGGTCGAAGGGGGAATTCAAGTGGACAAGGCTGCGCTCGTAGGCGGCCAAGGCGTTTTGAATGCGGCTGGGCGTGATCAGCGGTTCCCCGGATTGGCCCGCGGCGGCAAAAGCGGCCCGGAACCGGGCGACGTAGGCCGGACGCCGCGCCAGGCGTTCGGCGGCGGTTGCCAGCGAGCCGTGCATCTCGTCGCGGTTGCCGATCACGTCCACGGCCTGGCTTTCCAGGTTCGGGGCGCGCAGGTCGTAAAACTGGCCGGCCTGCAGGGCGGCGTTGAGAATGGTGGGGGTGTTGCGGCGCAGGCTGCCCCCGCGCAGGGACCTGCTGCGCGCCCGCCCATCGGTAAACGCCCGCGCCGGCTGGTGGCAGGAGGCGCACGAGCGAGCGCCCCCACCGCTTAAGACCGGGTCCTGAAACAGCTGCTTGCCCAAGGCAACTTTGGCCGGGTTGGTAAACCACTGCCGGTTGCCGGCGTAGTAATCGGGGTTGAACGCGCCCAGGTCGAACAGGGTGGCTGCCTCGGGCCGCAGCGGCCGCAGCTCGCCGGGAAACGGCGCAATTTTCAACTGCCGCTGCAGGCTCAGCAGCGCCCGCCCCAAGGGATTGGCGTGGCGCCGAATAAAGGCCAGGCGGTCAAAGGTTGCAAAGCTTCCGGCTTGCCGCAAGGCGGCGCCCGCCGCCTGCCGGGCCGCGAGCGCCTGCTCGCCGGGCTTTCCCGCCCCGGGCCCGGCGTACAGGCGCAAGGGCAGCTCCAGTGCCTGCAGGGCCGCGGCGGCCTCGGGCAGCGCGGCCGCGGGTTGCAAGGGCGTGTCAAAGCCCGTGATGCCCAGGGCCACGACGCGGAACACCTCCTGCCGCAGGGCGTCAAACACGTGGGCATCGGTAAAGTCCTGCACCTCCCAGGCCAGCTGCAGGGACCGCACCTGGCGGCGCAGCCGCCAAACCTGGCGCCGCAACTCCCGCCGCGCGGCCGTATCCCGCGCGGCAGCGGCGGCATCCGGGTACAGCAACTGCTCGATTACTTGCAGCCCGGCCGGTTCGAAGGTCTTGGTTTCTTCGATTTCCAGCTCGGCCACCGGCGGCCCGTTGATCAGGCGGCTGGTGGCGGGCAGGAAGTATTCCGCGTAGGGCTCCACCTGCTTGTAGGCCAGCCGGCATTGCCGGAACGCGCCGCGCAGGGAGTCCTGGGGTAGCGGGCGCTGCGGGGGGCGCTGCACCAGGGGCAGCAGCCGGGTGTCTACCTGCCGCAGCAGCGCCGCGATGTCCTGGGCCACGGCCGCTTTGATCCGGGCCGGGCGCGAGCCGGGCTGCTCGGTGGTGGCGCCCGTTGCCGAAAGCAGCGGGCCGGGGGCGGCGGCTGGGACGCCGCAGCCGCTAAAACTGGTGGCCAGCGCGAGCAGCAGCCCGGCGAAGCGGGAAGAAACCGGTAGGGTAGGCATAGGGGAAGATGGGCGGCGCGCTGCCAACCGGCTTGGGGGTTGCGGGCGCTGGCCCCTCCCCGCCCCGGTTGGTTGGCTGGTCTTACCGGGCGACCCCGCGGATGATGAGCACCTGGCCGCCTTCGCTGTTGGTGTTGGCCGCCGCCCCGGAGCCGTCGGCGTTGCGGAAGCGGGGATCCTGCCAGGTATGCGGGTGCACGTTCACCAGGAAGGTGTTCGGCGAGTGCACGAGGTCGCTGATGTCGTACATGGCCCCGTATTCCCAGGAGCTCTTCAGCTGCACGTTGCCCGGGTTGTACTTGGCGTTAAACGCCGGGTCGCTGCGGCGGTGGTCCATCTCGAGCATCGCTTTGGCCCGCTGGCTGGGGCTGTTGATGGCCCACTGCCAGATGCGGCCGTCGTGGTCGTTGAGGCGGTAAAACGAGTCGCCGTCCTCCTGGATGTAGACGTAGTTCTCGGTTACGCAGATGTTGTCCGGGTTAACGATGTAGCGGCCCGGGTCCTGCGCCCCGTCCACCACCACTTCCAGCTTGGCGGGGGCAATTGGGTTGTCGGCGGCCAACTGCAGCCGGTAGACGCGGCCCCACATGGTCTTGCCGGCAATGGGCGTGGCTTTGTCGGCTTCGCTGACCCCGGTGGCCGTGAAATACAGCTCGCGGTTGTGGCTGGCGCTGCCTTTGCGGTAATCCAAATCCTCCACCCGGGCCAGCTGCAGCACCCCGTTGGCCGTTGCGAAAGCCGCGATTTGCGCCCCGGTCATGGTTTTGGCATTGGGCACTTCCACCCACTGCACGTCGTAGCGCGTGCCCATGGCCAGGTTGGTCTCGATTGGGTCCCCGTTGCTGCGCTTGAGCATGTAGAGCTTGCCGTGGTCCAGATCCCCCGGGGTGTTGCTCACGTAAAGCAGCACCTGCCCGTTGGAATCGTCCTCGCCAATGAGGATCACCGTTTTGCCGGGGTACGCCTGCTTGGGGAGGGGCACGGCGTTTTCCATGCTGGCCTTGCCCAGCGCGGGCTTGCGTCGGCCCGGGTTGGCGGGGTCCGCCGGCCCCAGCGGATCAATGGCGTGCACCATGCTTTCCGCCCCGCTTTCGCCCGCCGTCAGGAACGTAGGCACCGGAAAGCCGTGCTCTTCCGGGGTGGCCAGGGTTGCCGAGCACAAGCGGGTCGTGCCGCCGTTGTAGTCCACGAGGTATTCCCCCCGCACGGGCTTAAAGGTCTTGTCCAAGTAAACCCGCGAAACGGATTGCGAGATTTCGTGATTGTTGATGAGCACAAAACCGTCGCCGAGCGGGTTGCGCAGCAGGGCGCCGCCGTCGGGTTGGGGACCAAACACGAAGTTCGGCGACTCGGGCAATCGATCGTCCGACGAAAGCAGCGGGAGGATCGCCAGGTTTTCAAAGCCCGGCAGGGCCTTTACCAGCGCCGGCGTCACGGAGTGCGCCTGCAGGGCCACGGGGTTGGCCGCCACGGGCTCGCTGCCGCTTTCGCAGCTGCCGAGGGCGGGCAACAGGGCGAGGCAAGCCCAGCGGGGGGCGCGAACCAAAGTAAACTTTTTCATAAAAGATAAGATTCAGGACGGGTCTTAATTGCGGGGGCAAAGGTTCCGGTAGGCTGTTAATCCAGCGTAAATCCAGGATTAAACCCTTGTTATTCTTGCGCAAGCAGCTGAGGCGGGAACTGCACCCGGACCAGTTCGGGTGGCGATCCCCCCGCCCCCCGCCGTTTTGGCCCATCCAGCGCCCGGCTCACGCCCCTACGTGATCCTTGCCACAACCCCAAGCCGGGGAGCAAACGCCCCTCGCGCAGCTGGTCAGCCCCTCCAGATCCCAGCCCGCAGCCAGGCCCGCCAGCAAGCCGGCGCGCAGCAGCCCAGAACCCGTACCATCTGAGCCCGCGCCCGGATCCCAGGGCTACCCACCGCGGGGTTGTAGCGGGCGGCTTCGAGCGCAAGCCGCTTCCGGAGCGGGCGGAGCAGGTCTTTGAGCGGGCATTCGGCTATGACCGGCCGCTGGGCGAGGCACTTCGTTACGCCCACGCCAGGCAGCAGGGTACTCCCGGTGAGTGCGCCGGCCTAAGAGCCCGAGACCTGCAGGAGCGGCGGCAATAACAGGGAATGGCTGGTGAGAGGATGCTTCCGCCTAAACCAGCGGTTGCCGGTTCCCAGCAGGAGCCTGGCCTCGTAAGGTCAGGCGCTTCCTCACCGGGCCGGAAGGGAGCGTATGAATTCGGGGTTCAAGCGGCTGCAAAGCTTTGGCAGTAAGTGCCGAACGCTAGGGCCGGGATGGACGAGCTTGCCAAATGCCGGGAATTTCCGTTTTTTGGGTAGCCGCACCTGTTTTCTTACTGCTGTCCCCGCGCCAGCGCAGACGTGTGCGTGGCCACATGCGCGCCGGTTTCCCCGCTTCTACGCATGGCTACTCCTGATTCCGCCGCCGCTCTGCATCCCACGAGCGCCGGACACCCGCCGGCTCCATCAGAACTGGCGCTGGAGGCCCTGCCTTGGGGCGTGCTGCTGCTGACGGCAAACGGTACGGTGACCTACCTGAATGCGGCGGCGGCCGCCCTGTGGGGCGTATCAGTTCAGGCCGTGCTCGGTCAGCAAGCGGCCAAGGTGGAGCCGGCCGTGCTGCCGCCGGCCGTGGTGCAGGCACTCAGCCAGGCTGCCACAGACCCAGCCGATTACTGGCTGCCCCACACGCAGCAGTGGATTGGCCTGCGCACGGCCCCTGCGCCGGCGGGACAGCGCTGGGTATTCTGGGACAACGTGACGGCGCGCAAGCAGGTCGAGCTCGCGCTGCGGCTGCAACGCGAGCAGCTGCAGCGCACCATCGACAGCTCCCTGGATCTGGTGCAGGTGTTCGAGGCCGTGCGCGACGAGCAGGGCGAAGTAATCGATTTCACCTGGGTGCTGAACAACGCCGCCGCCGAGCGGGTGTACGGCGACGTCATCGGCCAGCGCCTGTGCCAGCTCAATCCCGGCGTGGTGAAAGAAGGCATTTTCGACACCTTCAAGCAGGTGGTCGAAACCGGCGTGCCCGACCAGTCGGAGCGGCACTACGTGCACGAGCAGTTCGACGGCTGGTTTCTGCAGTCCAGCGTCAAATCAGGCGACGGGGTGACGACGACCACCCACGACATCACCAACCGCAAAAAAGCCGAGCAGGAACTGCGCCAAAGCCAGCACTTGCTGCAATCGGTGTTCGACGTTTCCCTGAACCCCATTGCCTACCACAAAGCCGTGCGCGACGCCGCGGGGCGCATTGTCGACTTCGAATTCGAGCTGGAAAACCGCCCGGCGCGCCACTACATGGCAGCCAGCCGGACCGGGCGGCGGTACTCGGAAGCCTACCCGGGCATCCTCGACTCGGAGGTATTCCGGCTGTACTGCGCGGTGGTGGAAACCGGCCGGCCGCTGGACACCGAAGTGCCGCTGCGGCTTCAGGGCACCGACCGGTGGTTTCACCTGCAGGCCGTGAAGCTGGACGACGGCCTGGTGGCCACCGCCGTGGACGTGACCGAGCGGCGGCAGGCGCAGGCCGAGCTGCTGCGCCTGCAGCAGGAGCTGGCCCAGCAAGCAACCACCAACTACCAGGCCCTGCTGGCAGCCACCACCCAGGGCTTCTGCCGGCTGCAGCTGCTCTTCGACGAGGCCGGGCAGCACGCCGTCGACTTCCGCTACCTGGAGCTGAACCCGGCCTTTGCGGCGCACTCGGGCCTGACCACCGAGGCCCTGGGCAAGACCGTGAGCGAACTGGTGCCCAACCTGGAGCCGCGCTGGCTTGAAACGTACGGGCGCGTGGCCCGCACGGGGCAGGCCGAGCAGCTGGAGTACCACGTGGCGCAGCTAGGCCGTTGGTACGACGCGCACGCCTTCCGCGTGGGGCCGCCCGACGCGCGGCAGGTGGGCGTGCTGTTCAGCGACATCACCGAGCGCAAGCGGCGGGAGGCGAACCTGGCCTTTATGGCCGGCCTGATGAGCGACTTTGCGCCCTTGAGCACCGTCGAGCAGGTAATGGAGCTGGCGGGCCGGCGCCTCACCCAGCACCTGCAGCTGTCGCACTGCTTCTTCGTTGCCGTCGACCCGGAAGCCCGGGAGTGCACCGTTTTGCACCACAGCCGCCCGGCCGGGCTCCCGGCCATGACCGGCACGTATCCTCTGGCCACCTTCCACACCGAGGAAGACAACCAGCGGCTGGCGGCGGGCCAGCCCATGATTGTCAGCGACGTGGACGACGGCCACCGCCCGGCCGCGCAGGCCGCGGCATACCGCGCCATCGGCGTCCGGGCGCTGGTGAACACGCCCTACGTGGCTGAGGGGCGCTGGCTGTTTGACCTGGGCGTGTGCCGTTCCGAGCCAGGCGCGTGGGCGCCCGACGACATCGGGCTGTTGCAGGAGGTGGCGGCCCGGGTGTGGCTGCGGCTGGAACGCGCCGGCGCCGAGGAGGCCCTGCGCGTTTCCGAGGAGAAATACCGCACCTTGTTCGACACCATGGCCGAGGGCTTTGCCCTGTGTGCCCTGGAGCGCGACGCGGCCGGGCAGGTGGTGGACGTGCGCTACCTGGAGCTGAACCGGGCCCTGCAAGCGCAGACCGGCCTCGACCGCCAAGCGATGCGGGGCCAGCCGCTGTCAGCCGTGCTGCCGCCGGCCGATCTGGCGCGGTGGCTGCCGCGCTACGCGGCCATCAGTGCCAGCGGCGAGCCGGCCCGCTTCGAGGAATATGCGGCGGGCCTGGCGCGCTGGTTTGCCGTGAGCGTGTACCCGCGCCCGGGCGAGGAGCTGGCCGTTTTCTTCCGCGACATCACCGAGCGCAAAGAGCGCGAGCGACAGCAGGCGTTTTTACTGCAGTTCTCCGACGAGCTGCGCGCGCTGGGGGATGCGCAGATGATGGAGGAAACCGGCGTGCGGCTGCTGGCCGAGTACTTGCAGCTGGACCGGGCGTACGTGTTCGTGTTGTACCCAGCTGAAGACCGCGCCCTGGTGCGGTCAGAGCAGCGGGCGGCGCATTTGGCCTCCCTGGGGGGCGAAGTCCGGATGTCTGATTTCCCGGAAACCGTCGTCCGGATTGCCGACGAGACGCTGGTCGTGCACGATACGGAGAGCGACGCGCGGTTTTCGGCGTTGAATCGCACCTCGCTGCACGCCGTGAACCTGCGGGCGTTTGTGTGCGCCAGCGTCCGCAAAGGCCCGAAGACCGTGGTCTGGTCGCTCGCCGCCGTCTCGGCCACGCCGCGCACCTGGACCCAAGCGGAAGTCGAGCTCATCGAAACCGTAGCGGAACGCCTGTGGGCCGCGGTCGAAAAAGCGAAAGCCGAAGCAGCCCTGCGCGAGAGCAAGGTAAAATTTGCCTCCCTGTTTGCGGCCTCGCCCGCGCCCTTCGTCATCTTACGGCCCGATGCGCCGCGTTTTACCATTGTAGAGGTCAACGATGCCTACCTGCGGGCTACCATGCGCACGCGGGAAGAGCTCGTCGGCCAGGGAATGTTGGAGGCTTTTCCGGACAATCCCGCGGACCCGGACATTGCGGGCGTCAGCACCCTGCGCGCCTCGCTGGAGCGGGTGCTGGCTACCCGCCAGACGGATACCCTGCTAGACTTGCAGTACGACATTGCGCGGCCCGACGGCACCTTTGAGCAGCGCTGGTGGAGCCCGGTGAACGCCCCGGTGCTCAACGAGCGCGGCGAGGTGGTGGCCATCATTCACCACGTCAACGACGTGACCGAGCGCCACCGCGCCCAGCAAGCGGTGCAGGGAAGCGAAGCGCGGCTGCGGGGCGTGCTCGACGGCATGGGCGAGGGCTTCGGGCTGCTCGCGCCCGACTTCACCATTCTCGAACACAACCGCGAAGCGCTTCGCCTGGACGGTCGCGCCCGCGGAGAAATCATCGGGCGCTTGCATTGGGACGTGTATCCCGAAAGCGAAAGCTCGGAGCTCGGGCACCTGCTCAAGCAAGCCATGCGCCAGCGCGAGCCGGTGTCGCTCGAGCATCAGTACGCCTGGGAAGAAGGCCGCGCGCGCTGGCTCGAAATGCGCGCCTATCCAATGGACGACGGCTCGCTGGCGGTATTTTGGCGAGATGTGACCGAGCGCCGCCGCACCGAAGCCGCCCTGCGCGAAACCGAAGCCCGGCACCTGGCCGAGCTGGAGCAGCAGGTGGCCCGGCGCACCCGCGAGCTGCGCGAAAGCCGGGATTTGCTCCAAACCGTGTTCGACACCAACCTGATTGCCATGTCGGTGCTGGAAGCCGTGCGCGACGAGGCCGGCGCCATCCGGGATTTCCGCCTGCGGCTGGTGAGCAAAGAGCTGGAGCGCGAAACCGGCCGCTCCGACCTGGCGGGCAAGCTCTACGCCCAGGAGTACCCCGGCATCCGCAGCGTGGGCATTTTTGACCTGATTGTGCAAACCATCGAAACGGGCCAGCCCCAGGGCATGGAGTACTTTTACCCCCACGAAGGCTTCGACAAATGGTTTGCTTGCCAGTTTGTGAAGCTGGGCGACGGCGTGGTGGCCACCAACCTCGACATCACCGAGCGCAAAACCGCCGAGCAGGAGCGCCTAAAAAACCTGCGCCTGCTGGAGCAGGCCGAAGCCGTGGCCGGCCTGGGCTCCTGGGACTACGACCTGGCCACGGGCACCATGCGCTGGTCCGACGGCATGTACCACCTCTTCGGCAAGCCGCCGGGCCAGCCGGTTGGGACGGACATTTACCTTACCTACGCGGTAGACGAGGACCGCGCGCGGGCCGAGCAGCTGGTGGCCCGCCTCACCGCGGGCAGCGGCGACGTGGAAGAAACCCTGCGCCTGCGCCTCGGCGCGGCGGGGAAAACCATCCGCGTCAAGGCCGTGGTGCTGCCCGACGAAACGGGCCGGCCCGCGCGCGTGCTGGGCGTGGACCTGGACATTACGGAGCTGCAGCGGCTTGAAGCCGACAACCTGCGCCTGCGCCTGACCCGGCAGCAGGCCCTGTTCGAAGCCGTGCAAGCCGCCCAAGAAACCGAGCGGGGGCGCATTGCCGAAAGCCTGCACAACGGCGTGGGCCAGACGCTGTACGCTACCAAGCTGCAGCTCGACCAAGTGCCCGCCGCCCCCGCGCTGCAGCGCACGGCAGAGCTGTTGGCGGAGGCCATCCGGCAAACCCGAGCCATTTCCCACGAGCTGGTTCCCCTGGCGCTCAACGAATTCGGCCTGGACACGGCGCTGCAGGACATCTGCCGCAAGCTCGGCAGCCGCACGCTCCGCTTCGACTGCCACGTCGATCTAAGCGAATTAACGCACCCCCTGCCGCAGCCCCTGCAGATAGCCCTGTACCGCATCGCCCAGGAGCTGGCGCAGAACGTGGTCAAGCACGCGCAGGCTAGCGAAGCCAGCCTGACGCTGGAAGCCGTGCCGGGATTTGTGCTGCTGCGCGTGGAAGACAACGGCGTGGGCTTTCCCGCCCAGACCACTGCCGAGGCCGGTATGGGCCTGCGCAGCATCCGCGACCGGGTGGCGCTGCTGGGCGGACACATGGAAGCGGGCTCAGCGACCCAAGTCGGTACTTTTGTCCGCCTACGCTTACCAATCACGTAACGAGTCAGAAGGGCCGGTGAACCCTTGGCGTGAACTAGTAAGCAGCAACCCGCAGCTGCGGGCTTTTGCGCTGGCGGCGACGAACCCGACCGCGGCCAACTTAGGCAGGGGCATCGTGGGCCGCTGCCTAGTGTGCTTTGCCAAGGCGGAGCGCGCGCCCACGAGCGGCCCCCGGGACCGGGCGGTGCAGCTGGGCGAGGCGCCCCGGGGCCAGACCGAGGAGGGCGAGCAGACGCACGTGCACGGCCTGGTCAGCCGCCGCGAGGACTTGAATTGGTACCACCTAAGTCCGCTGACGAATCACAAGGCTACCCAACGCGGCGTTGTAACGGGCGGCTTCGAGCGCAAGCAGTTTTTTGGAGCGGGTAGAACAGGCGTTTGACCAAGCGTTCGGCTACGACCGGCCGCTGAGCGAGACGTTCCGGTATGCCCACATCATGCAGCACGGCATCCCGGAGCAGTGCGCGGCGTTGCGGACACAGGCGCTGCAGGAGCAGCAGCAACGCTAGGCGGTGCGGCAGTTGGCGACCGAACAAAGTAGGCAGCTAACCCAAGAGCAGCGGATGGAGCAGCCGGAGGTTTCCGAATCGAAACCCGAGCAGGCAAAGAAGCCTGAGCGCAGGCAAAGCAGGGGACTTGGTATGTGAGTACTAGTATGTGGCGTGATTAGTCATTTCGTTAGCAGCGGCAACGGGAAAGTGCATTTCCCAGACTTGAAAACGAGAAAGAGTGAAAGCACCACTATTCCGAGGCGGGTCGCAGAACTAAACGTTATGTAAAGAAAGGATTCCAAGAGCCTGCTCTTACTAGCAACTGCTGGCCCACTTGGTTTTGTCTAAGCTGTGGATAAGATCTATCCGCGACACCCCTCGCTGCCCTGCTATTACTTTGTGAGCTTATCCGTGCCCTAACTGCTGCTAAACGTGAACAACAGCCCCGTCCCCAAGTGGACTGCTCGTGCCATCCTGCCGTTACATGTTCTTTCGAGCGTATCCCACCTACTGGCAAACCCGGGCTTGCCGAGTCAAACCCCGGTGCTAAGCTCGGCGGCTTGGCACATCGCCGGACTGGAGCACGGGTGGTTGATTGCCGTGACCAATTACCTCCCCATTGGGCTGCTGTTGTTGGGGTTCTGGGGCAGCGCGTGGAAGTCCGGGCGAACAGCCGTACCGACCTATGCCTATGCCCTTTTCACGGCAAGCGCCCTGCTGTACGCTTCGCTAGCCGTAGCGCCCTACGAGGCAACCAACGAAGGACTGGCCTACAATGCCGCTCGTTCCTCGCTTTCGCTGTTGCTTGGGGCGGTGGGTCTGCTGCCTCTGGCTGGTAAAATGGGGGGCAAGACGGCCTTTCGCTACTTCACGCAAGCCTTGGCGTTATACCTCGTGGCGGAGAACGTGCTCAGCTTATGGGTGCTTGACAACTTGGGCTATATCTCCTCCGTGTCCTGGCTGCTCTATTTTGCGTGGTACTTCGTCATGTCATTCAACCTAAGCAAGCTGCTACCTAAGCAGGCATGAACACAATCGAGGTGCCATCTTACTCTGGGTTTATAAGTGGCATTACGTTAAGTTGCCTACTTAACGTAATGCCACTTCTGTGACAACATTGAACGGGTTCTACTCACAGGTGACTACAAGCTTCTGGTAGGTTAATACCTTTCTTCTGCGCGAACGGAGCTGCGTTCAATCAGGTACTCACATGCCTTGCGAAAACCACTCTTTTTATCGGGGTTCTGCCTGCTTACCATATGGTAAGCGCCCGCTTGGTGGGCTTCCAGGGTCCACCGGGCTCCATCGTTTGCCCACGACGGGCTGCAGCTGGGCAGCTGCCGGAACTGCGCTTGCGCAAGCAACCGTTCGAAGGCTTGGTACTGGGCCAGCGAGATCGAATGCGTGGTTTCGGCGCTCCTTACTTGCACAGCCCGCCGCTTGCCGGCGGCTACTTGGGCTTGAAAGGCCGAGTCCGCCATCAACCTTTCATAATTCTCTTTGACGGCTGCCCGTTCGCTAGGCGAAGCGTCCGCCGGCAACTCGTCCGGGTTGCGCGCGCTGAGTTCAATGAAAAAGGGATGCTTATCCAATACCTGCGTGCGCAACGTCGCCCCCGTAGCCGTGCGACGCAACGTCAGCAGCACCGGCCGGTGAAACGAGCGCAGCCAGAGAAGCCGGTAAATCGGCGTGCCTAGATAGAAATTAGACAGCACCGGCGCCTCGAAATAGGTTAAGTAATGGGAGGCCATTTTCAACTCCATGGCACAATTCTCTTCCCGTCCATCAAGAACAACCCCTTCGGGGCGCGGGGCCTTGGGCGCGGGCATCGAGTCGGCTGCGGGGAAGTAAAAGGTCGTCGTATCGCGTGGCTTGCCTTGGGCATCCGAAATAGCCAGGTTGTTGGCATAGGGGGAGGACGGAGCCGAGGACGGGGAGCAAGCACCCAACGCCAGCAGGCATAAAAAGGGCAGTGCTCTCACCCAAACTCGCAGCATAAGCAGGCAGGAAAAGTGAGTCGAATGGCGAATATAGCAAGCCTGCAAGTGCACATCAGAGGAGCCAGCGCTTCTTCCCCGCTCGGCCTTCACGGCTTATACTGTGACACGCGCTGATTTAAAGTCAAACGAGTACAGAAGTTGATACGCAAAGCTTAACCCTTAGTACTGCAGACGTGTCGTTTACATATTGGCTCTTATAAACCACCCTTGATGCAAGACTATGTATTTAGGTAAACTTACCTACTGGTACGGCGGACTTCTTGAGTAGGAGCAACGGGGCGCTGCTGCGCCAGCGTAGTTTCACCTATTGAACGGATGTTAGCTGATACTACCGCTTACATGAATTATGGCTAGCTTTCCCCTATGGTTTTCATGCACTGGTTGACGCTGCTCATGTGTTGGGGTCAGGGGGCACTGGTAGCGCTGCCGCCCGTTCAGGCCCAATCCCGCGCACGACTAACCTTGCAAATTGTGCCTACCACGTATTCCAGCTCCCTTTCCAAGGAGCCAACGATCAGCTTTACGCACCCTAAGCATTTTCACGTGCTGCTGACCAACGTATCGGCGTCTCCCGTGGCCTTGTTTGAAGAGTGGAACAGCTTCGGGTATTACGGCCTCTCGTTTATAGTTACTTACCCCAACGGTCGCACCCTACGTGTGGCGAAAAAGCCCCGCGGGTGGGATAAGGATTTTCCCTCTACGGTGACCATCGCTCCCGGCGGCTTCTACCTCTTTGACGTGGATTTTGACCCTACTATCTGGGCCCATTCGCCCCGGCTGGAGAAACCCACGGCAAACGGCGGTCTGCGTTGTAAGCTACAGGCAGTGTACACCAGTGCCCCGCAAAAGCTGTCCGACATGGATAGCATGTGGACCGCGAAAGAAGTGCCTATATGGACAGGCACGCTGAGTTCCGCCCACATGCCGGTAACCCTGTGGCCCTAACCCGCTACAGTTTGTTGAGTGGGAGGCTTGCAAAATTCCCCTTCTCTCTAGTTGGACAGAAGGTGGATGCTGCCCCCAATTGAGCGAGTGTGCCTTGCGGAAAAGTTGCTTAAGGTAATGGCTGTGGCTGTTGCAAAAGTCTGGCAGTAGGCTGAACCCAGATTAGTTGAGCCCTTACCCACTACCCACCAGCGGCCCTCCTCCAGCCTGGTAACCTTCAATAGTCGCCAAGATGACCTTATGAATTTACGGCTAGGGGTTTTGCAACAGCCACGGCTCTTATGAAACCAGCGGTATAGGTTGACTTAAAGTTCGCTTCCGGTAGCGCCCCGTACATACGCCATTACTTCCTCCAGTTCCTCTTTCCACAAGGGGTACTCTGGACACAGTTCCGGTTGCCGCTGCAACTGCTCCCACTGGGCTTCGATGGACTCCAAGTCGGCGGGGGAGAAGTCGATTGCCTGCGCTTCCAGCACCTTCAAAGCCATGGATTTTACCTCGTAGTTGCCGTAGAAGAGCAGCTCGATCAATGCTTTCCCATAGTGGGAGCAGTCCAGCCTTTCGAGCGCATACACCAGCGTGCCGCGGTTGTTCCGGTTGGCAGGGTTGTGAATGGCTTGAAACAGCGGCCCTACGGCTTGCGGATCCCCAATGTCCCGCAAGGCCAATGCCGCTTGATTGCGCAGTTCCGCGTTGGGTTGCTCCAACAGCGCCAGGAAAAACTGGAAAATATCCGCCCCGCCGCGTTGCACCAATGCAGCGGCTGCCTGGCGGGCGGCAGCCCAGTCAGCTGCCAGGACTTGCTCTTTTAAGTAGGTTGTTGTCAGCGTCATTATTCGGATGAGAACCCAGCAACTCCGTCGTGTTGCCGCGAGCAGGTATACAGCACTTTTTTGTGAAAGTAGCTGGAATGTCGAAAGGCCTACGTCTTTCTTTCGTCGCTTGACATAATCGTAGTTCTAGACCCCGCCTTGGGAAAGTACCTTTGCTTTCCTGATTGTTCGCAGGACAAGCACTGGTACTTTTCCGGAGCTAGCTATGTTGCTGCGCAGGCATATGGCTTGTGCGAAGGGCTAGGGAAGCAGGGAAAAGGCTTCCAACTGCGAGTGCTGTAGCAGCGCCTGCGCCACGGGATCCTAACAGCCAACGGCTAGCCAATTCACCCACTCGCCTTGAAACAGGCACCACGCATGGTCGGCGGCAAACGTGTACGTGGGAAGCTGGCCTTCTCGGCGGTACACCGCCACCAAGTCAGCGGCCTCCCCCCGCTCCAGCCAGTCCACGGGAAAGTCGTCGTCGCCCCAATGGTAGTTTCCCTGCTCGACGGAGCCGTGAAAATACGTCTCGGTACCCGGGCCCAGCACTTGAACCACGTCCTGCACAAAGGCTTCGACCATCGCCGCACTGCTGCCTAGATGCGGGGGCCATTCCCCGTAATGCGCCAAAAAGGTATCCCCGCTGATGTGCTCGTTGTAGGGCAGCCCGGCCAGCGCAGCCGCCTCCCGGTAGGTGATGCGCGCCAATCGGTCCGCAGGCGGTTGCCCGTTGCGAATCCCGTGGGCGTTCCAAAAGGCCGCACGCGCCTGCAGCTACGCGGCCGTTTTCCGGGCGAATGAGTAGGCAGCAATGGGGATGCTACGATCGATGCCCAACGGCGGCAGCAGCTTGACGTACGCCGCATAGCCCGTGGGCAGACCGTGCGTACCAGGTGCCGCGTCTGGTGGCGCTGGCAGCCAGCTAAGTTGATCGGTTATTGGAACGCCAACGAGGCTCATGCCAGAAGGAAAGAAAAACCCTTGCAATCTACTCTTCGGGGGAGTTCTTTCACAGGGAAAGCAACACTGAGGCACGATATGCCCCGTATCAGGTACGATAACCCTTGCGAAGCGGACACCAAGTTCCGTAGCGTCATTTCTTAAGTAAGAAGGTCCCTGCCCAGGCGGTGAGCCCAGGCCCATAAGTGAAGTCTAGTGCAAGCTGTTGTGCTCGGGCAATCCTTCCTCCAGGCGCGCGCCATGCTTGCGCCTGAGCAAAGTGGTACTATGTTCGCGTAGGTTGTCGTACGTCTTACTTGCCGCTCCTGTGATCAGCCCCCTCTTGACTGCCTGCGGGCAGGTATTCGCTTGCGCAGGCGTGTGCTTGGCGGCGGGCACCGCTGCGCTTCAGGTGGCGCATGCCGACACGGAATTTCGCTGTGCCTCGGCAAAGGCATTGCAGCAAGCGCATTGCGCCAGCCCGTACTTTGTCTCCCAGCTGTGGCTGACGAACGGGAGTGACGACACCCTGGTGCTCGATTTCAAACGCAGCCGGTTTTGGTGCACGTACCGCTACCAGAACCGCACCTACTCGGACACGCTGCACTCGGCTGCCTACGCCCCCGAAGCGGAGGCGCAGGCGCTCGCCCGGATTCCGCCGCACACGAACAGAACCCTTTACCTGCAAGACGAGCAGGTCTTTGCCCTGGTGTGCACCCCTCGTAACACGGCCCTGTTCTTGCGAACCTTGGACGCCACGGCGAAGTCGGTGACCATTCACGCGCAGTTGGTCTATGCAAGCACCGCCGCACCAAACCGGAGCACCCTCGTGGAGCAGCACCTGCCCATCGGGAACCGGTACAAGCTTCGGTAGTGTGACATCCTCCTCTTGTTCTTCCTTCCTCTATTTTGGCAACTTCCCGGTTTATGTGCTGCTTGCTGGCTGTGTGCTGCTTGTTGACGGGTTGTGCCGTAAACAGGCTCTTTACACCGCTTGGCAATTCCAAGGAAGATGAGGTCATCTACCTGCATGGATGCCCGCTTCCTATCGACTGTTATAATCCTTACTACCGCGCTGATGGGCTGGAGCTATGGGTGAAGCAAGACTCCGGCTGCAGTAACGGGGCCCTCACGATCTTGGAAGTTTACCCTTCCATCGTCTCCAAGGGCGATACCATCCGACTGCCTGAATCGAGCAGCCGGCACCTGTATACGTACGCCCGGATCAGAGCCATCAAACACCCGCTCGTAAACATTCGCTACCGATGGAGCAGTGCCGACTCAACCGTTGAGCAGCGGGTGACAGTCGTCATGAAGCGAAGGAAATCACGCATCTTCACCGTCCATTAGTCCCAGTTACTTTATATCAAGTCCGATAACGGGGGCTTATAGAACGTAACAGCGCCCAGCTCTCCGTTAAGCCTGGCTGCTTGGGGCAGCGCGCAGCCACAGCCGCTGCACCTGCTTGTGGGTGTAGGCGGCTCCGCGCCGGGTGCGGAAACCCAGCGCGTTGAGCTCGGCCGCAATCTGGTTGTAGCTCGCCTGCTGGGCTCTTCGCGACACGATCAGGGCCGTGGCCTGCCGGTTGGCTTCGCTCGCGCGGGCGTTGGCCTGGCGGGCGGCTAAACCCTTCTGCCGGGCTTCCGCGGTGAGGTTCTGCGGCGAGCCCAGTTGTTTGCCTTGGCGCTTGAGCACGGCCAGCGCCTTGCGGGTGCGCTCGGCGATCAGGTCGCGCTCCTGCTCGGCCAGGGCGGCGAAGATGTGCACGGTGAACTTGTTGGCCTGCGGCTGGTCGGTGGCCACGAACTCCACGCCCGCGTCCATGAGCGAAGCGATGAAGGACACGTTGCGGCTGAGCCGGTCGAGCTTGGCGATGACCAGCACCGCCCCGTGCGTTTTGGCCAGCTGCATGGCTAGGTGCAGCTGCGGGCGGGCGGCGTGCTTGCCCGACTCCACCTCCGTGAACTCCCCGATCAAAGTGCCCTCCTTCACGAACGCCTGCACCATATTGCGTTGGGCCTCTAAGCCCAACCCGGACTGCCCTTGCTTGGCGGTGGAGACGCGGTAGTAGGCGACAAAGGCGGGCATAACGTGGCGGCTGGTAGTTAAGGAACGCCGCGAAGGTAACGGGCGGCCGGACATTTTGTAAACGTGCGTTTGTGTAATGTCCGGAGGCAATTGGTAGCTCCTTCGCCTTGCTGATCGTTGTTGTTTGCAACTGCAGCCAGTTGCTGGGGCCACGGGCATCAACCGGTTGCAAATACAGCGCAGACCAATGGGTTTTGCGCGGGACACCGGGGTCAGGGGCCATGCAGCTGGCCAGGGGATATCAGCGGGAGAACAGGGTCGAAATGAGCAATAAGCACAGGAGAGTTTGGTTGGGATTTGCCTTGTAATTCTTGCCCGCAGTGGTCAGGCCAACGACGAGCTCGGTTGCCGGCGGCCGGCTTTTTAGCCGTCCTAATGCCTTATGTCCAAAATGCCTTGAATTCTTGCTACTTTCGCGTTACCTACTTGCCGTTTGGTTGTGCGGCCCCCTGATTTCAGGGCCGTCAACTGGTGCAAACGAAAGGCTGGGAAGCTTGGCTGGCGTGTTGGTGGTGCAATCGCCAGCCAAGCGCTGGCAGGCATTGGCACAGGTGCCCGCGAAATGGCCCGCCAAGCCATCCACGCTAAGCCGCTGGGCCATTTGCTCTAACCTGTTGGAGCGCCATTACCAGACGCCGTAATGCGTCGCAAGATGTGTCGGGTTAGCCTGGAAGCCGAGCAGCGGCATTAGCTGGCCTTCAGCTTGTTCGTCGCGCGGCCTGCTGAACCCGGACCAGGGCCCTGGCAGCGCATTGGCCGATACTGCTTCGAAGGCTTGGGCGGGGAAGATGTGCTCGCAAAGCTTGTTAGCCGGCGGCTGGTCCGTGATCCCGAACTCCACGCCCACGTCCTTGAGCGAAGCAATAAAGGAAACGTTGCGGCTGAGCCGCTCACCTTGGTAATGACGAGCACGGCATTGTGCGCCTTGGCCAGCTTCATGGCCGCTGCAGCGGAACGGGCTGCTACCGCTTCCCGGGCTCAGTAGCGGATGTGCCCGCGGGCCGTGCCCCTGCCGGTGACGGTCTGGCGAATGCGGTATAGCTGGGCTGGCGGGCTGGTGCGGCTGCCGTTGAGCGGTCAAGCCACGACTGTATTGCCAGGGGAAACAAACCAGTTAACAACCTGCCGCCTAGATAGGCGGCTTCGGGCCTATAACTGACTTCGGGTCAATAACTGACATCCATACACCTCGCTGGTAAAGCAAGAAGTAAGCTGCCAAGCCTGAGGCCAGCGGCGGCCAAAAATGGTATTATTGGCTAGCCGCATCCCTGCCCAATAACCCCCATGCCCTGGTACCCTACTCTTCCGCCTATTCCGCCGCGGGCATTGCTTCTGCTCGACGGACTGGGAGCGCTGCTTTCGGCTATTATGCTGGGCGGGTTTTGGGCAAGCAAGCGCTTTAACCCGGCTTTAGGCCTGCCTGTGCCATGGCTGTACCTGCTGAGCGGACTGGCTTTGGTGCTGGCGCTGCACTCGCTCGGCCGCTGGGTGTGGCGTCCGGCGCGCTACCGCGGCGCTTTACAAGCCGTGGCGGGTTTTAACCTGCTCTACATGGCTATCACCGCCGGCCTGCTAATCTACTTTTTCGGTCAAGTGAGCTGGTTGGGGCGACTGTATTTCGCCTTCGAGCTGCTCATCATCGCCTGGCTGATTGCCCGCGAGTTGCGGGCAGCAAACCAAGCCTAGGGTCCCTGCGGCTCCCATGCGGGTGGCTCCAGGCCCGGTGTCTACCGCAGCGCAGAGCGGTTGCGAGCTTGAATAAGCGTGCCGAAAAATAAGCGTGCCGAAAACTTGCGCAGGTCCGATAGCTGAGGGGCAAAGCTTGTCGGGCACCGCTAAGTGCTGCCGCGAGCAAGCACCGCCCCTTTAGGGCGCCCACAACCACTACCCTACCCCTGCTAGCCAAGGTGGACCCGCTCAACCCGGCACCGTTGGCGGCAACGGTACCCTACCGGCTGGTAACGCCCGCTCGCCCAAGAGGATTATTCGGTGGCCTTTGCACCTAAAACCCGGGGCAACACTTTTCTTTGAACAATATTCCCCGGCAAGAAGGGCTGAGTAGTTCCGGATCCATGCTGGGGATTTCTTTCCAACCCCGGGATTGCGCTCGCCCGCGTCGGCTGCCCGCGCCGCAGTTTTGTTTGCGCTTGCAATACCATACCGTTTCGCTATGATTAAACGGCTACTGCTGTTTTGCGGGCTGCTGCTGCCCCTGCTGTGTGCCGCCCAGCTGCCCGCTGACTTCAAGCTCCGCAAGGTTATCGGCACGCCGGTTTCCTTTCCCCAAGGCGTGGCCGTGGACGGGCAGGGCTTTATGTACGTGCTCGAGCGCAGCTTTGTCACCAAGCTGGACCCGCAGGGAAGCTACGTTGACCAGTTGGACGTCACCAACCCCGACCCCGCCCGGGTTAACAGTGGCGGCTACGGGTTCTGCCTGGATGCGGCGGGCAACCTGTACGTAGCCGATTTCGGCTACGGCGAAGTGCGTAAATTCAGCCCGGGCGGGCAGCTGCTGCTCGCCTTTTCCACCGGCGGCAACTCGGCCAACGGCATCGTGGGCATTCCCAACCCCGAAAACGTCGTCGTCGATGCGGCCGGCAACGTCTACGTGGCGGGCTCCAACCCCGCGGGCGGAGTCCGGAAGTTCAACCCCCAGGGCCAGCCCCAGTGGTCGTTTACCCTGCCACCTCCGAACCCCGCCACCCCGGTGCGGGCCAAAGCTTTGGCCCTGGACCGCAGCGGCCGCCTGCTCGTGCTGGGCTCCAATTTCACCGTTAGCCGCGTCAGCTCCGACGGGCAGCTGGAAAGCCAGGTGCCGGTGCGCGTGCCGGGCTACACCGAGCGCGACGACGTGGACGCCCTGCTGGCCGTGGACCCGGCCGGCAACCTGTACACTACCATCTCCCAGGGCAATTCCATCCGTAAATTCGACGCCGCCGGCACCTTTCTGGGCTTTGTCGGCAGCGGGCTGAGCGGCAGCACGCGCACCAGCCTGGCCTTTGACGCGGCCGGCAACCTGTACGCCACCAACCGGGATCACGGCGGCGGCAGCAAGCTCTACCGGTTCAACCCCGGCGGGCAGCTGGTCAACACCTGGGGCAACCTGGTTTCCCTCAAGCCCGGCGCCCTGGATGCCCTGGGCAACTACTACTGCTACCATCCCGGCCTGCGCAAGGTGATAAAATACAGCCCGGCCGGCGTGGAGCTGGCCAGGCTGGGCGACCAGCTGCCCCTGGACGGGTACGCCCTGACCCTCGACCCGCTGGGCAACATGTACCTGCTCACCCTCAACTTCTCCGGGGGCGTGGTGGATAAGCTGGACCCCAGCGGCCGCCCCATCCGGCGCTATACCCAGCTGGGGGGAAGCATTTCCTATACGTCCTACGGCGCGGGCATTGCGGCCGACGCCGCGGGCACGATGTACATCACCGATCTGTACGACGGCTGCATTCGCGCCTTAAACGCCCAGGGCCAGGCCCTGCCCCCGATCGGCACGCGCGGCACGGGCGCCGGCCAGCTCTCGCTGCCGCAGGCCGTGGCCGTCGACCCGCTCGGGTACGTTTACGCGGTCGACAACGGGGGCCAGCGCGTGCAGCGCTTTACCCCCACCGGGCAGCTCGTGCGCGAGTACGGCGCCCGCCAGATCTACAACACCGTGCCGGTGGGCACGGCCAGCCTGAGCGTGGACCAGGTCGGCAACATGTACGTGAACACCAGCCTGCAAAACGGGGTGCAGGTTTTTGATTCTCAGTCCGGCCAGGCGCGCACCCTGCCCCAGGTGCTCAAGGGCGCCGTGGCCGTTGACGCGGCCGGCACCCGCCTGATCACCCAGAGCGGCGATCTGATCCGCTGGTACGCCAACGGCCGGCACCGCCCGCGCAACCACATCAGCGGCCACATCTTCGAGGACCGCAACGGCAACTGCGTGCGCGACGCCGACGAAGATCCGCTCGCCGGCATTGCCGTCGTTGCCCAACCCGGCAATTACTACGGCCTGACCGACCAGACCGGGCAGTACACCATCGCCGTGGACACCGGCACCTACTACGTGCAGCAGCTGCTGCCGGGCCAGGAGCTCGGGCGCAGCATCACCCCGCTGTGCGCCACCCCCGTGACGCCCACCTTCCGGCAGTATGGCCTGAGCCTGGCCGGGCCGGAGTTTGGCAACGAGGTGTCCCGCACGCCCTACCTGAGCGTGCAGGTGGGCTCGAATCGCCGCCGGCGCTGCTTTCGCAACACCACCACGGTGCGCTACGCCAACACGGGCTTTGCCGAGGCCCGCGACGCGAGCGTGACAGTGGCCTTGCCGCCGCAGGTGCGGTTTATCTCGGCCAGCGCCCCGCACACCCGCGACGCGGCCGGCAACTACGTGTTTGCCGTGGGCTCGCTGCCGCCCCAGGCCAGCGGGCACCTGGTTATCCAGGACTCGGTGGTGTGCGGCCAGCCCGAGCTGCGCGGGCAAACCGTCTGCACCCAAGCGTGGATCACGCCCCTGAACCAGCTGCCCGCGCCGCCCACCTGGCTGCGCGGCTCCGTCACGGTGCGGGGCCGGGTGGAGCCCGGCAACCAGGCCCGCTTCGTGGTGCGCAACACCGGCACGGGCGCCCTCCAGGACAGCCTCCCCCTGCGCGTGTACCAGAACGGCCTGCTGGCCCGGCTGCAGCGCTACCGCCTCGGGTCCGGCGACTCGCTCGTGCTGCGCGTGCCCGCCACCGAGCCCGTGGTGCGCGTGGAAGCCGAGCAGCCGGCCGGCCACCCCCGCCAGCGGGTGGCCAGCGCCACGGTGGAGCTGCGCGGCCTGAGCGCCCCCGGCCAGGTGAATGCCGCCCTGCACAGCCTGCCGCCCAACGAGCCGGGGCCGGAGTTTGCCGAAGACTGCCAGCCCATCGTGGACTCGTTTGACCCCAACGACAAGCAGGTGCTGCCCGCCGGCGTGACCGACCAGCGCTACACCCCCACCAACACCCCGCTCCGCTACCGCATCCGTTTCCAGAACACGGGCACGGACGACGCCTACCGGGTGGTGCTGGTGGACACGCTGGACGCCCACCTGGATCTGACCACGCTGCAGGCCGGGGCGGCCTCCCACCCCTACCGCCTGAGCGTGACCGGGCAGGGGCGGCCGGTGCTCACGTTTACCTTCGCCGGGCTGAGCTTGCCGCCGAGCGCGCGCAACGAGCCCGCTTCCCACGGCTTCGTGGACTTTACCATCCAGCCCAAGAGCGGGCTGCCGCCCAAAACCCGCATCGACAACTTCGCCGACATCTTTTTCGACTACAACGAGCCGGTGCGCACGAACACGACCGTCAACCGCCTCTACGACCTGCCGGCCCTGGTTGACCCGGCGGTGCAGCTGCCTTCCGTGCTGGCCTCGCCGCTGGTGCGCGGCCTGGCCCCGGCCGCCGGCCGCGCGGGTACGCTGGTCACGATTACCGGCGAGCGGCTCGCCCTGGGCGGCGCGCTCCCCCAGGTGCGCTTTAACGGCACTCCCGCTCCGGTGCTCAGCAGCTCGGCGGCCGCCCTGACGGTGCGCGTGCCCGCGGGGGCCGGCTCGGGCCTCGTGGAAGTGGTCACGGCCGACGGCAGCGCCCGCAGCGCTGCCTTTACCGTGCACCAGCCGCCGACGCTGGCCGGTATAAGCCCCGCCGAGGGCAAGCCCGGCAGCGTGGTTACCCTGCGCGGCACCCACTTCTCGCCCGTCGCGGCCGAGGACACGGTGCAGGTGGGCGGCGTGGCGGCCCGGGTGCTGCTGGCCTCCCCCACCGAACTGCGGGTGGAGGTGCCGGCGGGCGCACTCTCCGGCCCGGTGGAGCTGCGCACGCTCGGGGGCGCGGCCCGCAGCGCGGAGGCGTTCACCGTGTGGCACCCGCCCGTGCTTACCAGCCTGAGCGCGAGCAAAGGCAAAGCCGGGGACCTGCTCACCCTGCACGGCCACACGCTGGCACCGGCGGCGCGCACCTCGGTCACGCTGGGCGGCACACCGGCTCCGGTGCTGCAGGCCACCGCCACCAGCGTGCTGGTGCGCGTGCCCGCGGCCGCCCAAACCGGGCGCGTGCGCCTGGAAACCCCGGGCGGGCTGGCCAGCTCCGCCGCCGACTTTACGTTTATTCCCGCGCCGCTGATCCGCTCCTTTGCGCCCGCCCAGGCCTCCGTAGGGGAGCTCATCACCGTAGCGGGCGAGCATTTCCTGCAGGAAGGCCAGCCCGACACCCTTTCCTTTGCCGGCGTACGGGCCCCGGTGCTTTCCGCGACCGGCACCACGGCGCTGGTGCGCGTGCCCAAGGGAGCGCAGTCGGGTCCGGTGGAGATCGCCGGCGTGGGGGGGCGCAGTCGCAGCGCTCAAGACTTCCGCGTGCTGGACTTGCCGCCCGCGGAAGCCGTGGCGGTGTACCCCAACCCGACGGACGGGCAGCTGACGCTGGACTGGCAGCGGGCGGACTTCGACCTGGCGCAAGTGCGCGTGTTTGACGCCCGGGGCAAGCTGATCAGCGCCCAGGACCTGCGGGGCCGGGTGCAGCCCTGGGTGGGCGTAGATCTGACCGCCCAGCGCAAGGGACTGTACCTGCTGCTCATCCAGACTTCCCGCGGACCCATTACCAAGCAGGTGACTGTGTACTAGCCCCGGCGCAAACGAGCAAGCCCACGAGGACCGGCGCCCAGATGCCGGTCCTCGTGGGCTTTTTAAGGTCCTAGCTGAGCCGGGAACGGAGCCGGCGTTCTAGTTCCTGCGCCAGCTCGGGCGAGGAAGCCTGGTTGGCATGCGCCCGGTGCCGCAGCTCTTGTGGGTCGGCCACGCCGGCGGGGCGCGGCAGCTGCTCTTACTTCAAGCTTTCGAGCAGGTAAGCAGCCCGTGGGTGCCGCAGGTTGCCTGGCTCGCTGCCCAGGCTCCCCCTGCCGCCAGGGTTAAAGCAAAAGCCCGGCGCGGAGGCCGGGCTTGGCAAAAATCGTTTTTCGGGTGGGAAATGGCCGGGCCAGGCTAGCGAACCTGGCCGCGAATTTCCCCGCCGGGGTATTCGTCCGAATGCACGTTGGTGTAGATGTTCCCGGCTTCGATGGCTGCCAGCAAAGCCGAGATGGGCTGCCCCAGCAGCGGGCCCCGCAGCGAGGCGCTGGTGATTACCCCTTCGGCAATCACGCCCTGCGGACTGGGCTCGGTGCGGCCCACCAGGTTCACCACCACCGGCCCGTTAGCGCCGCGCGGGGCCAGGTGCAGATGACCGAAGCGGACGCTGCTGATGTTGGCGACAATTAACTTATAACGGATGGACGTGCCGTCCTTGCTGAGGTGAAAGATAGCCTGGCCCGTGGCATTGGTTGGGACGGCGGGTACTTCTTCGTCCCCCGACAAGTGCGCGGTGTAGCTGCGGCTCTGCCCTTTCGCGTCGGCGGTCTGCGTGAGAACCTCTGCGCGCGGCTCCACAGCTTCCTGCTGGCAACCGGTCAGGAGCAGGCCGGTGCAAAGCAAGGCGGCAAGTTGGGAAAATAGTCTTGTCTTCATGGCAGTTAGGTGTTGGCGGTGTGTAATTGAAAGCAACCGGTGGGTGTTGCTGATGTTATAATAATCTATATAAATAATGGTACATAATTGGTTGGTGCGTGATGGGTCCGGCCTGTGAATTAGAGGAAATAGCTAGCAGCCAGGCCCCGGCGGTTCAAACATTCCGCAGTAACCGCAAAGATCCCGGGCTGCTTGTTTGGTTTAGCAAACCAGCTGGCCATGGGCCCCAGCACTCAAAAGGGAGGCGTCAACCACCTGCCCGGCACCACTTTGCCACCACCGGCAGAGGGTAACGGCGGGCCGGGTGAAAACCTACTCAAGGACATCAGTACGCTAGCTGGACATTACCCAAACGCCTACGGTGAAATTGCCGAAGGATCCTAGCCCGGCGCGCAGCCCGCGTCGGTCAGAAGTGCATCGGTGCATCATGCACTAAGTGGAATGCCGGGTTCAGGGGAGAGGCCAGGACAAAAGCAATAACTGATACTGCACACTGTCCTGCCGGGCTTTTGCTAACGCCGCTTCCGGGCGCGAACGCATCGCCACCTGCCGCCCCAACCAACGCGGCCGTTGTTGGCCCGTTTCCTGCGTCAGCCTAATTCCCCGGTATCTACCGCTTCGGCCTTGCCGAGATCCTCGGTTCCTGGTCTTGCGCTCCCCCAATCATGCCCGCAGCGGCACCGCGCGGAGGCTTACTGCCAGTGAAAGAAGCTGGAACGAGCACGCAAACCTGCGCGGCGCCTCGAGCTGCAACAGTACGCGGCGCAAACCGGTAAGCTGCACCCGCCTGCCCCTGGCGGCGGATTATGCGTGGGCAGGCGTTGAATACCGATGGGCTGGCTTCGCGCCTAGGCGCCTTCTGGAAGTTGAGCCGCGGGAACTCCCAGGCATTTTGCCCCTGCAGCTGTTGGCGGATACCGGTATAGCCCCTCTTGTTCGGCGGGGCCGCTAAAACTCGAACGGGGGTAACTCCAGGTAGCAGCCGTAATGGCCGTCGAAGTAGTCCGTACTGGTGAAGCTGTTGGTGCGGTACACCTTGCCCTCGAACTGGTCGAAGTACACCTCGGCAAAAAAGCCGCCGGGCAGGTGGTAGAGGTTGACGGCGTCCTCTTCCTCGTAGCGCCGCATCAGAAACGTGCCTTCTTCCCAAATCACCCGGCACTGCTGCGGAAAGTCCAGCTGGCGGAAGGCGTAGTGTCCGGTAGCCATGGCGTGGGGGAGCAGCTTACTGCGTGGGGCCGTTGTCCACCCGGGCTTCAACGGTAGCCTGCACCGTGGTTGCTACGGCCGCGAGCAGGTCGTAGCCCGTCGCGGCTTCGATCGCGTCCACGCTCGTGCGGTACGGGCCCCAGCTGCTGCCCACCGCGTTCTCGTTGGGCGTGTCCACGGCGATGACGCGCGTGCCGGCCGAAACGCGGGCCGCGTCGTTGTCGCCCACCGGCAACACGACCACCACCTTCCACAGGCGCTTGGGGACCGTAACCCGGCCCTGATCGATGGTGCTAGCAAAGCCGTTGCTGCCGGTGCCGCCCGTGCCGTAGGCGCCGCACACGATGTAGAGCTCGTGGCCCTGGCCCACGAGCGTGCGGCAGTAGTCCTCGAGCGCGGCCCAGGTGCGCTGGTTGTTGTTTGGCGCCTGCGGCACCATGTTGCTCATCAGAAACGTGGCTGAGTTGTCCGCCACGGACTTGGTACGGTCGGCCGAAGGGCACTGGTGCCCGCGGTCAAAGCCCGAGCCCTGGTAGCTGGCGGCGCCGGCACGGTACCAGCCGGCGGGCAGCGCCGGGTCGGGGCGGAAGTCGTCCTGGCGGGCGGCCGCGCCCAGCCACTCGCTGCTCAGGTGCCAGCTCACCCAGTTGGGAATGCCCCGGTCGCGGTGGTAGCTCAGGGCGTATTGCGGCTTCTCGAGCAGGTAGTTGGCCGGTTGTCGTTCATCCGTTACGGCGCCCGAGGGGTTGCCCAGCGTGAGGTGCCCGCTCAGCCGCGGGGCAGCGGGGCTGGGTAGCTCCTGTGAGCGGGAGCACGAGGCCAAAAACAGGACGCAGGCCAGCCACGGGGCCGCAACACGAAGACAAAGCATAGCGGAGCAATAAACCGCCAAGCCATCCGCAGCTTGGAAAAGGCAAAGTTATCAGCCGGGGGTTTTCAGCCCGCCGGTCATCGCGGGCACGAAGCTCGCCTCCGCTGCGCACCGAGCGCAGGTGGGGCGCCCGCGCGGTAAAGCCCCGACCCTGTTTCCGCTTGTACGCACAGCGCAACGCCAGGTACCAGCAGGGCTGGCCCGGCGGGTGCGGGCCTCCGGCCCTAAGCTGCCCGTAAGGTTCAGCAGCGATGGGGCTGCCGAAGGATGCACTCTCCACCGCCCGTCCGGCGGTAATACCCGGCCAACCGCCCGGCCCACCGGGTGAGCACGCACACGCGAGGCGGTTAACAGGACCCCGCGCTAACCCGGTTTAAAGCTTGCAAGTGGCTAAGTCAGCTGGCCTGGCAAGGCGTGCAGGTAAGCCATTGGATCAATGGACCACTGTCCATACCGGCAGGATGCCGCAGCAGCTTGATGGGTGGAACTCCACCCTCCGCCTGGCAACGCCTCTTGGTCAGGTCCAGGGTGGTGCGGCTTACGCGGGCACGCACTCTTCGAGGGCGGCGCTGATGTCGACCTGCTCCAGCGGCGGCACGGGCGCAAAGCGTGACTCGTGGAAGTTGGCTTCCGGGAAGCCCGGCGCTACCGCCGCGTTGTGGAGGCCCTCGAGGGTGAGGCCGTAGCCGCGGTGGGTATCGTAGAGCTCGCGCACGAGGTAGATCGGCCCGCGCTTGGGCGTTTGGATGTTGGGGTTCTGCGCAAGCAGCAGGGTGAAGTCATCGTTCGTGCAAATCACTTCCTGCCCAACCCGGAACAAAGGTGCCTTCATGGCGCAAAGTTAAGCCCGCCTTTGCTAATTATTTTATTGAGTTGGCCTCGTCCCCACCTGTAGATAACCAACCCCGGGTGGTTTACCAACTTGGAGCGATACGGCCCTGGCGTTAGTGAAGGTGACCCTGAGCGTACCCAGGTAGCTTGCAATGGCGGTAATAATTGCTAAATTTGGTAGTAGATAAAACTATTCAATTTAGCAATTGCCCATCCGTCCCTGCCATGGAGTCCAACGCCCGCAGCCTGCTCTCGGTATGCATCTTTCTTGACCCCTTTGCTATCAACCTGGAAGTGCGCATCAACGACGGCAGCCGTCCTTGGGTAATGATGCATGACTTCCAGCGCTACCTGCGCGAAGGGCAGCTTGCTACGGCCCAGTACTTAGCCAAACGTTACCTGATCAGCCGGCCTGACCAGTTGCGCTTTATGAACCTGGCCAACTTATCGGCCTTGCTGCTTGCGGCCTTGGAAGAGCACGAGCTGCGTGACGCCTGCGCTTGATCGAGAGCCTGCTTTCCGGCGTTCCGTGTGCTAAACCAATTTCAGTAATAACGTCATCCGGTAAGTCCGCATTGGCAATACTTTCATTTTCAGGGGAGCAAAGCTCGGATGCAACGGATGAGTAGCGGTTATCTTTCCCCCATGAACAGACTTGCTTTCTTGCTGGCCTGCCTGCTGGTGCTGGGCGGCTCGCCCGTACTGGCGGAGGACCCCTCCGTGGTTGTGGTGCGGGTAAACGAACGCTCGGGCATGGCCCGGCTGGTGATCGAGCGCGGAACCGGGCCGCAGGAAACCCTGGAGTTTGAGTCCGGAAACAACAAGACGGAAAGCGCTTCGGCGGCGAAAAACTACCACCAGGTAATCAGTAAGCTTTACCAGCAGGGCTACGTGCTGCAGAGCACCATTCCCGGCTCGACCGAACCGGGCTTTACCTGGTGCACCCTGGTCTTTGTCAAAGCCGCGAGGCCTTAGACTACCCAACGAATGTGCACTGAAGCTGACGGCATTGGCTTGCTACGGCTTGGTGAGTCCTTACCTGCTATTCACCTACAAACCAGGTAAATTAGAGCGAGCTGATGCAGCGGATCAGCACTCCCTTCTTAATCAGCAGTAATCTTAGTAGTACCAGATATGGCCGTTAACCCTATTCACCCGGCTGCTCACGCCATGAATCACATACAAGCGGGCCTGGCAGATGCTTCCAATCACTACCTGGTCTGCACCAACTACTTTGAAACCCCTGACGGGCCAGTGTTACTTGGCTCCCTTTACTTGCACCGCGACGCGGTTCGCAACCTGCGCGTGGAAGCCAATCGGTTTACGTGCGACGTACTGCTGAATCCGAATAAGTTTTCTCCAGTCACAGTATCTTTTGCTCAGATCTGGAGCATTCAGCGGGGTAATCAGCCTGAATTTGACGCAGAAGATTCGGCTGGCAGTTTGTACGAGAATACCCAGGCCCTCTCTTCCTTTGCGCAGCAAGGGCTGGCTGAGTAATTAATATGGATATTGCTGAATTAGAGGCGCTGCTTGCACCTGGTCACCCGTACGCGGACAAGCACCGGGCGCAGCTTCAGGCGCTGGCGCAGCTGCAGGCAGAACAGCGGGAGTACATGGCCCGGCTGTTCCGGTTTGGTAATGCGACGTTTCGCTACCAGCAACTGGCCGCGGGCGAAGTAACCGAAGCGGACTATCTAGATTGGCTTGAAGGCCTGCCAGAACGTTTTCGGGCGATCATGGAGCGGGATGGATTCGAGAAGTGCAAGACCAGCCTGCCGCTCCGCCGCCACGCTCTAGAGCGGCGCGATGTCGGCTTCGGTGCATTTCTGCAATCCGTGCTCTCCGCGGAGGATTGGGCTAGCTGGCAAGCTGAAAAAGCAGGTTTGTCACCGCTACCCGGCAGCGAATTAAGTTGAATGGTGCCGGCGCAGGCAACCTCTCCCCTACCCCACTGAAAACAGCGCCGCCGCGCTGACCCGGGTAAGTGGGCCAGCACGGCGGCGTGATAATCTACTTCAAGTAGTACTTGAGCTGCCTAGAACCGGCGCTTCTTCTTCGCCTGGGCTTCCTTTTCCTTTATCAGCTTCCGGATTTGCGGACCGAACTGCTGCAGGTGGTGCTCAACGATGTTGTTGAGCAAGGTCGTGGTGGAGACAAATTTGTTGTCGCCGAGCGTGTTGGCGATGTACACCAGGTTCTCGTACAGCTCCCGGCTGATGTAGGCGTGGGTGCGCTGGTCCTTGTCCCGCTTTTCCAGGAAATGGGCATACTCAAGGGCGGGCCCCTCCCCTACCCCGCTGCTGGCGGCAGCTGTTTCTGTCAAGACCCGCTCTTCGTCAGCCACTGCAATGGCTGGCTCAACCACGGGTGCGTCAACGGCCGCAGCAGGCAACTCCGCGGTGGTTGGTTCCGCGTGCTGCTCGGCTACCGGTGCCAACGCCGGGGTTTCTACCGCCGCTACGGGCGGCGCCTCCACGGGCGCAATCACGGGAGCGGCCGGTTCAACCACCACGGGCTCGGCAACTGCGGCCTTGGGCGCGGCTACCGTTTCCGCGGCCGGCTGCGGAGTGGCCGGGGCCGCGGGCGCGCGGAAGAAGTTAATGGTGGTGGCTTTGGTGCGCTTGGAGGGGCCCAGCGGCTCCTCGTCCAGGGGTTTGCTGTTCTTGGCGGGGGAAGTCTTGGTGGCCATGGCAATACGGGTCGCTAGCTCTTAAGGGGTTACTGGGCGTCGGCTTCGGCGCCGGCGGGCACGGCGTCGGCGAAGATGACGTTGCTCATCTGCTCGATCAGGCTGCGCACGCCCAGATCCAGAAACTGCTTTTTGAGCGGGAACATGGTTGAGCGCATTTCGTCTTTGCGGTAGTTCACGCTGTGCTCCAGGCGCGCGTCGAGCAGGCGGATGTCGTTGTCGGCGAAGTACTGCTCGGTGCGGTCGTACATGGTGCGCTTCTCGCTCTTGATGTACTTGTTCCAGAAGGGGTAAATGCCCTTGAGGCGGCTGCCGGGGTGCTCCTGCATGATTTCCTGGATGGTGTCGATGTAGCTGATGGTCGACGAGACGCTGATCTTGTCCGGCTCCACCGGAATGAAGATGTAGTCCAGGCGGGCCCACAGGTCCACGATGCCCTCGGCGTTCATGGTGCCGGGCGTGTCCACGAACACCAGGTCCACCTGGCCGTCGAGTGCCGCGAGCTGCGCGGCCGCGTCCTTGACCATGCAGCCAATTACCGGGTAGGCGTCGGCGAGGGCCGCCTCGATTTCCTGGATGCGCTTGCCGTTGGCTTCCGGCTCCTGCTGCAGGTGCTGGAGCTCGCGCTCGAGGGCGCTGAGCTCCTTGTCGCGGAAGTCCACGATGGACTGCTGGGGAAAGTCGCAGTCGACCACCGCGGTGCGAACCCCGCCCAGGTGGTGAAAAGCCGAAGCGGCGATGATGGTGACGGTGGTCTTACCCACCCCACCCTTCTGCGAAGAGATGGCGATGTACTTGGTCTGGGCCATGGTGGAAGGCAGTTGATCGGTCGAAGGGCCGCCGAAGCGGTGGAGCTCGGACAAACATACAAGCTAATCCGATACCATGTATGCAGTCTTATATACTATCATTTATACACCTTAACATATCATGCTAGTAATGTGAGTGTATGATTATGTATTGCAGTGTTATCAAAACAATGTTATGTCTCGTTGCCAAAGATAACTGACTACGTGTGCTCCCGGAGTCACATCATCTCCGGGTATTGTAGCCGTGTTGCCATAGCAATACCTGATGAACCTAATCTGATTACACATGGGTATGCTCATAAGCCAACAGATCAAACTGATTTCATATTATCATATAGTCAGTTAAACATGTTGAATTATAATGATGGTAACTTATGAGATGCCATACTCATGTTACAGTTGAATCATCATATTGTAGTCTTGTAAAACCATTGTCAATATAATAAATTGCTAACGCTGAATGAGTATGTATTAAACATAAAATAACTAATATGTAAAAACATCTTATATATTATACATCATAACATTACCAAAAGTATGTTTTCATGTATTTGACTATTGCTGTTTCGATCTGTGCAAACAGTGTTCAAGTAGCTTAATCAATACATGCTAACTGTTATATGTGGTAATGATAATAATATTATGAAAAAACACTTCTTGAGCTTTCGCAACCATATAGGTTTGCCTTGGGCATATTATTATGTGTATAAAGGTTGCTTTGATAACATTTATATGTATTATAAACAGGCGCTGGTACGGTAGAAAGAGCGGTTGCCTGAAGCAGGCGACAATGCTAACAACCCATTAGTAATGATAACATTGTTACCTATCATCATATTGTCAATACCTGCCTCTGAAAAATGTTATCACCGGACCACGTTTAGAATCCCAATACAGCTTATCTTCGTACTAAATTAGGGTTTCAGAGCAAGCCATGCCTTTGTAGCTACAAAGTCGCTTGCAAAGCAGTTTGATGGATCTACATTGACGCAAGCTATTTCGCCCTTAGTACCGTACGATACGCCCCGTTAGGATGGATAACAACGCCGAAGCCGCCCGTTCCCGAGCCACGAAATCCGCTCCCGTGCTGCGCTTTCGCGTCAGCGAGCACGAGCGCCGGGTTATTGAAAGCAAGGCCAGCCGGGCGGGGCTTAAGCTCTCGGATTTTCTGCGCGACTGCGCCCTCGATAAGCCCGTGCGCGAGGCCGTGCCGCTGGAGGTGGTGCGCGGCGTGATCGGGGTGGCCAACGCCCTTAATCAACTGGCGCGGCTGGCCCGCGAAGGAAGGCTGGGCAGGGTCGGGGAGCAGGAGCTGCTCGAGCGGCTCGAAGAGCTGAAGACGCTGCTGCGATGATTGCCAAGACGACCATCGGCGCGGACTTTCGCGGGGCCATTGCTTACGGGGCCGGGGTGCGCGAGGAGGAGCAAAAAAAGAAGTCCCGGCTGCTGGGTGCGCACAACCTGCTGAGCCGGGACGCGGCCGGCATTGCCCGGGAAATGCAGCTTGCGGCGCAGCGCAGCGGGCGCTGCCAGCTGCCGGTGTGGCACACCTCGTTGTCGTGGCCGCCGGAGGAAAACGTGACGCCCCAGCAGATGCTGCAGGCCGCCGCGCTGTACTGCCAAAAGATGGGCGCGGACCTGGCGCGGCACCAGGTCGTGGTGTACCAGCACCTGGACCGGCCGCACCCGCACGTGCACGTGTACATCAACCGGGTGCCGCTGGACGGCGGGCCGGTGCTGCGCACGAGCCACAACTACGCCCGCAACGTGCGGGTGACGGCGGAGATCCGCGCCGAGCTGGGCATGCAGAGCCTGCCCCGGCAGCGGCAGGGAAAAAAGCTAGCGCTGGACCAGGGGCCGCGGCCCGTCGTACAGGTGCGGGCCGCGCTGGCGGCCGCGCTCGGGGAAGGGGGCGTGCGCAGCGTGGCGGAGCTCGGCGCGTTTCTGCGCGCGCGCGGCGTGGCAGTAACGTTTAAGCGTGACGCCGGGGGCCTGCTCGTGGGCGCGAGCTTTCGCCTGGGGGACGTGGCCCTGACCGGCACGCAGGTGGGCTGCAAGGCCCGCACCCTGCGGGAGCTGCTCGAGCCCGAAACCCGGCGGGCGGAAGCGCGCCGGGTAGGGGAGGGGTTGGCGGCGGAGCGGGTAAGCGGGAGTGCGGGGCCGGCGCCGGAGCGCGCGGCCCCGATGCGCGCCGGGCAGGACACGGAGCGGGGGGCGCTGGGCGCTTTGCTGGAGGCCTTGGAGGGAGGCAGCGCGTGGGAAGTGGAAAACCAAATGCCGGATCGCCGTAAACGGAAGCGGCGGCGCCCGTTGCGGTAGGCGGGGCGGCCCTTGACCTAATCCCTTCGGCATGGAAGACGAAAAAGCGCTGCGGCGGCTGATGGACTTCATGCGGCTGATCAGCGTTGCCCTGCTGCTGCTGCACCTGTACTACTACTGCTACGCCTTTTTCGCCGGGCAGGGGCTGCGGGCCGGCTGGCTGGAGGAGCTGCTCACCCGGCTGAGCACCAAGACGGCGCTGTTCGCCGCGCCCGCCGTCAGCCTGGGCGGGGCGCTGCTGTTCCTGCTGCTTTCCTGCCTGGGCACCCGGGGCGCGCCGCTGGACAAGCCCGACTGGCGCGCGACGCTGGGCTACGGCGGGGTAGGGGGGCTGCTGCTGGCCGGGGCCGGAGCGCTGCGGGAGCTGGTGAGCAGCCCGGGCGTGCAAACGGCGGTGTATGCCCTGGCGCTGGGCGGGGGCTACCTGCTGCTGCTGCGGGCGGCCCTGCGGGTCAGCCGGCTGCTGCAGCTGCCCGGCGGGCTGTTGGGGGACTTGTTCAACGAGCAGAACGAGAGCTTTCCGCAGCAGGAGCAGCTCGTGGAGAACGAGTACTCGGTGAACCTGCGCACGCAGTACACCTACCGGGGCAAACAGCGGCGGGGGGTGATCAACGTGGTGAACCCTTTCCGCGGCACCATGGTGCTGGGCACGCCCGGCTCGGGGAAGACGTACGCGGTGATCAGCGAGTTTATCCGCCAGCACCTGCAGAAGGGCTTCGCGCTGTACGTGTACGACTTTAAGTTCGACGACCTGACCCGGCAGTGCTACAACGAGCTGCGCCGCAACGCGCATCGCTACGCGGTGCAGCCCCGCTTCTACGTGATCAACTTCGATGATCCGCGCAAAAGCCACCGCTGCAACCCCCTGCTGGCCGAGCAGATGACCGACATCGTGGACGCCTACGAGGCGGCGGCCACCATCATGCTCAACCTCAACAAAACGTGGATTCAGAAGCAGGGCGATTTCTTCGTCGAGTCGCCCATTAACTTCGTGACGGCCATCATCTGGTTTTTAAAGCTTTACGAGAACGGGCGGTACTGCACCTTCCCGCACGTGATTGAGCTGCTGAGCCAAAGCTACGAGGAGCTGTTTCCCATCCTGGGGGCCTACTCCGAGATTGAAAACTACGTGCGCCCGTTTGCCTCGGCCCTGGAGCGCGACGCGCTGGAGCAGCTGGAGGGGCAGATCGCCTCGGCGCGCATTCCGCTTTCGCGCCTGGCCTCCCCGCAGCTGTACTGGGTGATGTCGGGCAACGACTTTACCCTGGACCTGAACGACCCGCGCGCGCCCAAGGTGTTGTGCGTGGGCAACAACCCCGAGCGGCAGGGCATCTACGGCGCGGCCCTGGGCCTCTACAACGCCCGGCTGGTGAAGCTCATCAACCGCAAGCACCGGCTGAAAACCGCCCTGGTGATCGACGAGCTGCCCACCATTTACTTCAAGGGCCTGGACACGCTGCTGGCCACGGCGCGCAGCAACAAGGTGGCCACCTGCCTGGGCTTTCAGGATTTCGCCCAGCTCGAGCGCGACTACGGCAAAGCGGAGGCCACGGTGATTCGCAGCACGGTGGGCAACGTGATCGCGGGCCAGGTGGTGGGGGAAAGCGCGGAGGCGCTGAGCAAGCGCTTTGGGCGCATCCTGCAGCGGCGGGAGGGGGTAAGCGTCAACAGCCGGGAAGCCAGCCGCAGCACATCCACCCAGCTGGACAGCATGCTGCCCGCCGCGCGCATCGCCGGGCTGACCCAGGGCTGCTTCGTGGGGGCGGTGGCCGACAACGTGGGGGAGGAGATCAGCCAGAAGGTGTTTCACGCCCGCATCGTGGTGGACGAGCAAGCCCGGGCCCGCGAAGCGCGCGAGGACGAAGACCTGCCCCACATCACCAACTTCACGGATCCGCACTCGGGCCGGGACCGGACCGAGGAGCTGGTGCGCGCCAACTACGAGCGCATCAAGGCGGAAGTGCGGGAGATTTGCCGGCGGGAATTGGAGCGCATCGCCGCCGACCCTACTTTGCAGCACTTAGTGAAGGCACGTAAACAGAGAACATGAGCCACAAAGTTTGCAGCAAGGCCGTGGGCCAGCGCCTGGCCCAGCTGCGGGAGGAGCTGGCCGCCACTTCCGGGGAACGCTGGCCGCAGAGCCGGGTGGCGGAAGTGGTGGGCCTGGACAAAAACCAGGTGACCCGGCTGGAGCTGGGCAAGGGCACGATTGACGCCTTCGTGGCGCTGCTGCTCTTCTACCAGGGCCGGGGCTACAACCTGAACTGGATTGTGGTGCCGGACAACTCCGCCGTCAGCAAGCGCCTGCCCGGGCCGAACGCCGGGGGCGCGGACGTGGCCGGCTCCCTGGCCCTGCTGCTGCGGCTGCAGGCCGACCTGGACCAGGCGGTGGGAAAACTCCGCCAATAAGCCGGCCGTAGAGTGTCGGGACAAAGAGCCGCGGCTGCTTACCGGTAAAGGGGGTGGCCGCTTTGGTGACACCGCCGGCCGCGCCGGCTAACGCTTTGCCCATGCCCGATCCCCGCCCCGCCCTGACCCACGACGAAGCCCGCGCCCAGTTTATCTGCGCGGCGGAACCCCTGGCCCTGGACCTGCAGCAGCTGGGCTACCCGGCCCAGGCCACGCTGCTGCAGGCCGTGGCGCGGGAACTTGATGCCGCGCCGGCCCTAAGCCACGAACGGGCCAGGGAGCTGGAGCAAATGCTGGAGCGGGGGGCGCAGATCCGCTTGCTGCGGGAAAGCCCGGATTTTCAGCTGCTGCGCCAGGCCGTGCAGGTGCTGGGCGCGCCCGAGCGCGCGCCGGCGGTGGGCGAGCCGCTGCGCCCGGCAGTCGCTACCGGCCGGGGCGCGCGCCCGCCTCAGCGGCCGCCGGAGGAGCCCGGGCTGCTCGACATCCGGGTGAAAAGCAATCCGGTAAGCAGCTTTGCCAGCAATTTCACCGCCCACTACCAGGCCAGCAAGGCCCTGGAAAAGCCGGCGGCACCCGAGTCGGCGGCAGCACCGGCCCGGCCCGCCGGGGTAGGGGAGGGGTCGGCCCCCAGTGCGGCCCCGGCACCGCCGCAGCTCGACGAGACTGCGGCGCCGGTGACCCCGTCGCCGGCGCTTGAGCGACCCACGGAGCCGGCCAGACCGCCCGTAGCCAAGCTGCCGGGCCTGGCCAGCGCGGCGCCGGTCGACGGGCCGGCGGGCTTTACGGCGGCAGAGCTGCCCTGGCCCCTGCTGGAGCGGCTGGGACTCGGCCGCGAGCAGCTGGAAGCGAGCGGGCAGCTGCCGGCTTTGCTGCGCGGGGATAAAACCGCGCTGCTGCCGCTGCGGGCGGCCGGGGAGCAAGCGGGTGGCGAGGTTTGTCACCTGCGGGCGCGGCTGGTGCTGCGGCGCACGGGCGACGGGGCGGCAAACCTGCAGTTTGAGCTGCCGCGCGAGCAGCTGGTGATTCCCGAGCAGCTGCACGGCACGGTCCTGGGACCCCAGGTACGCCAGCAGCTGCTGGAGACCGGGCGCGGACCGCGCTTGTCGTTTCAGTTGCCCGACGGGCAGGAGCTGCGGGCCTACGTGGGCGTGGATCGGGAAATGAACCGGCTGGTGCTGCTGCACGAGCACGCCATTCGTTTACCGGAAGCAGTGCGCGGGGTCGCGTTGAGCGCGCAGCAGCGGGCGCAGCTGGCGGCGGGCCTGCCGGTGGCGCTGCAGGGACTGGTGCACCAAGGTACCGGAGCCCGCTACGACGCCACGGTGCAGATCGACGCCGCGCGGCGCGCTCTGGCCATCCAATGGTTGACGCCGGGCGCAAGTCAGGAGCCGCGCCCGCGCCTGCGCCCCAGCCGGGGGTAGCACCCGCGGGTGCTTGGGTCAGCGCAGCAGGCAGGGGTTGGGCAGATGCTCAACCCTTTTTTTGTGCCCGGAACCGGCACTAGAGAGCTTAAGACGACGGGGCAGGCGCCGGAACAATCGATTTAGGCTTATTCGGGGAGTGGCGTGGGGTCGGCTAATGCAGTACAAGCTGGTTGCCAGCACAAGAAAGTACTAGTCAGGGAAGCCGGACCCCACTTGCGGTACTAATTAGTATATTTTTGTTGCTGCGCTTGTGCTTTTATATACTTGATGTTGTTTGAGGTTTGTTAATCAGAGAGTTAGTGCAATACTCGTTGGTTTAGGGATAAGCTCGACTATTTGAATTTATCCGGTGGCTTAGGAATCTACCCGGACGGCTGCTTTATCTTTGGGGAGCACCAAACTGGAAATAGCCACAGTGGACCTGATTTTACACGCCTGGGTTGAGGGAACAGAAATGTTGGAGTGTATGAGCTGCCCGGGCGAGCCGACCCCGCACGCGCAGCAGCGCGTTCTGCAGCAGTTCAACGCCACGACGGCCGAGTTGCTGATGGCCTGCTGCCGGTGCGGGGAACACCGCACGTGGATTGCCGGCTAGTCTGACGGGCCCGGGTTAAAGACCCGCCGCCGCGTTTCCGCAAGGCGCTGAATCTTGTTTACCGGCGCCGGGCCCGCGGGCTGGGTGCGCAGCAACAAACCAACTGGTCGTTACGCTCGGGCCCGCAGCAGGCGGGCCAGCACCCGCGCGCGGGCCTGCTGCCGGCGCTGCAGGGGCTCGGGTAGGGCCGGTAGCAGGCCCAGCCGGTCGAGCAGCTCGGCCGTGCGCAGCAAGGCCAGGCTTTCCGCCGCCCCGCCCGGCGAGGGAGCAGGAGACAGAAATTGGGCCACGTACCGGTGCGCAGCGGCCAGGGCCCGGGTCTGGCGCGCGTGCTCGGCGGGTAGGGCCTGCCCGCGGAGCCGGGCCGCGGCCTCCCGGCGGTAGCGCTGGGCCAGCAGCCGGCGCAGGGCCTGGTGCTCGGAATCGGTCAAGGGAGTGAGGAAAAAGAGAACAGGTCAAGGGGAAACCCCGGGTCTACGCCCGGCAACGCGCGGGGGTTAGCCCGTCGCGGCCACGGTCCAGAGCTCTTCCCAGCTGGTGGTGTAGGCCGGGCTGCGGCGCTCGTGCCGGGTCTGCCAGCGCGGGGGCAGGCCGCCGGCCGGGGCCAGCATGGTCGCAAAGCAGACCTTGTGGCGGCCGAAGCGCTGGTTTATCGCGTCCAGATGCTGCAACAGGTGCGCGCGGCGCTCCGCCACCGCCGGGTCATCAAACAAACCCAGCTGCTGGCGGCCGGCGGGCTCCAGCCCGTCGAGCAGCACCCCGGCCTTGTGGTACACGGTGCCCGGGCGCCAGAGCTTTTTCAGGGCGGCGCGCACCAGCGTGAGCAGCTGGCCGGTGTCGCTGCTGGCCGCGGGCAGGGCCAGCGTGGCAGCGCGGGAAGGCTGCGCGTCCGCGCCGAAGCGGCCCGGGCAGACGAACACGGTTAGCAGGTGGGCCGCCGAGCCCTGCCGGCGCAGCTTTTCGGCGCCGCGGGCGGTGAAGTGGGCCAGGGCCTGCAGCACGTCCGGGTAAGCCGTGAGCGGCTGGCCAAAGGTGCGGGTGCAGGCAATGCGCTGACGCGCCAGCGTGCCGTCTTCGCTCGGGGCCAGCTCCTGGCAGGGGTAGCCCTGCAGCTCGCGCACCAGCCGGGCGCCCACTACCCCGCCCAGCTGCCGGCGGGCCCAGCTTTCGCGGACGCCCGCCAGCTGAGCGGCCGTGCGGATGCCGTGCTCGTGCAGCTTGCGGGCGTAGCGGTGGCCGATGCCCCAGACGTCTTCTACGGGCAGCTTTTCCAGGGCCCAGCGGCGGGTGGCCTCGGCGGCCAGGCACAGCACGCCCTCCAGCTCGGGGTGCTTTTTGGCGATGCGGTTGGCGGCTTTGGCCAGGGTTTTGGTAGGGGCGATGCCCACGCAGGTGGGAATGTGGGTGCGGCGCAGCACCTGCCGGCGCACCCGCTGGCCGAAGGCGGTCAGATCCGGCGCGTGCCAGCGCTGCAGGCTGCGCAAGTCCAGGAAGCACTCGTCGATGGAATAGATTTCCACGGCGGGGGCCGCGCCGGCCAGGTAGTTCATGACCCGCTGGGACATGTCGCCGTAGAGGGCGTAGTTGGAGGAAAACACCCGCACCCCGTGCTCCTGCAGCAGGCTCTTCACCTGAAACAGGGGCGCGCCCATCTGGATGCCCAAGGCCTTGGCTTCGGCCGAGCGGGAGATGATGCACCCGTCGTTGTTGGAGAGCACCACCACCGGCAGCTGCGCCAGGGCCGGGTTGAAGGCCCGCTCGCAGGAAACGTAGAAGTTATTGCAGTCGACGAGCGCGTACACGGTCGTGCAGTTTGCCGTTAATGAGCTCGGTCACCACGTGGGTAACCACGCCCCAGACCTCGAAGCGGCCGTAGCTTGCCGCGTCCACGGCGGGGTAGCGGGGGTTGTCGGGCACCAGCCACCAGCCCAGCCCGCGCTTTTCCAGGCGCTTGACGGTAAACTCCCCGTCCACGGCGGCCACCACCACGTGGCCGGACTGCGGCTTGAGGGTGCAGTCCACGGTCAGCAGGGCGCCGTCGGCAATGTGCCCGGGCGGCCCGGCCATGGAGTCGCCCGCTACCCGGGCCAGGTAAGTGCAGTCGGGGTGGGGCAGCAGGATGCGGTTAAGGTCGACCTTTTCGCCGCGGTGCTCGTCGGCGGGCGAGGGAAAGCCCGCCGGCACGGGCGCCGGGCACTCGAGCACCCAGACGGGATCGCGGGCAATATCCAGGATTTCAACTTCGGACATGGTAAGGGCAATGGAATGGTCTGCGCAAGTATACGTCCTGCTAATCTTGTTAGTATACCGGCTGGCTAAAATAAATAGCAATCGAACGTACGACAGGCCCGCCAACGGAGTCCGTACTAATACGGTTTTTTGCTCGTCAATAAGCTAATTATCAAATTGTTGAGCAATCACAATCATTGCGTTTAGCGTAGGTAGGGTCATTGTCTTTTTACTAACCCAACCACTCGCTATGCTGAAAGCTCAACCCAATTCCGTTCCGCAGCAGGACCTGCCGGAAAAACTTCTGGCGCCGGTGGAGCGCCGTGCTTTCCTGCGCTACGGGAGCGCAGCTTTGGCTTTAACCGGACTAGCCCTGGCCGGCTGCGGGCAGGATCCGGCGGACTCCCTGGAGCTGAACGCGGCCAGCGTCCAGGAGCGGGGCGAGAACGCCCTAGTGGACGTGGGCAGCGGGGATTTCGGCGTGCTGAATTACGCCTACGCCCTGGAGCAGCTGGAGTCGGCCTTTTACGACCGGGTGCTGGCGGGCAGCTACCACCGGCGCGCCTCCGCGGCCGAGAACTACGCCCTGTTCGACATTCACGAGCACGAAAAGGTCCACCGCGACTTTTTCAAGGCGGCCATCGCGGCCCTGGGCGGCACGCCCATCCCCAACCTGGCCCCGGACTTCTCGGGCATCGACTTTGACAGCCGCACGAGCGTGCTGACCGCCGCCCGCACCTTTGAGGACTTAGGCGTGGCGGCCTACAACGGGGCCGGGCCGCTGCTGCGCAGCCCGGAGCTGCTCGGCATTGCTGGCAAGATCGTATCGGTGGAGGCCCGCCACGCGGCCCTGATCCGGGACATCATCCAGGATGGCACGTTCGTGGGGCCCGACGTGGTGGATTTGCGCACCGGGCTTAACCAGTCGCTGCGGCCGGCGCAGGTGGCCGCGCTGGCCAACCGCTTTCTGCAGCCGGGCTCCCGGCTTAACGTGAGCGGCCTGAGCCGGGGCTAGGGCCGGCGCATTGTTTCACCCGTAACCGCAGCCACGATGAACTTACTTGGTATACTCCACGAAATCGAACAGGTAGACCCCGAAGTCTACGGCCGCCTGGACCAGCGGCGCGCCATCTTCAAGCACTTTGCCGGCTTCGGCAAAAAGCTGGCCGCGGCCGCGGTGCCCGTGGCCCTCGGCGGCCTGCTCAACAAAGCTTACGCCCAGACGCCCACCCTGAACAACCGCATCCGGGTTATCCTCAACTACGCCCTGCAGCTGGAATACCTGGAATCCAACTTCTACCGGCTGGGGCTGGCCGTGCCGGGCATGATCACCGGGCAGGCCCGGGCGGACATCACCCTGATTGCCAACGACGAGCGCGCGCACGTGAACTTTCTGCGCTCGGTGCTCGGGCGCAGCGCCACCCCCGACCCGGGCCGGCGCGCCTACGACTTTACCGCCAGCCGCTCGGCTTCCCCCGTCCCGGACGTGTTCACCAACTACTACGCCTTTCTGGCCGTAGCCCAGGCCCTGGAGGACACCGGCGTGCGCGCCTACAAGGGTGCGGCCCCCGAGCTGATCGGCACAAACCAGATCCTGGAAGCCGCCCTGCAGATCCACGCCGTGGAGGCGCGGCACGTGTCCCGCATCCGCACCATGCGGCGCGGCGGACCGCAGGAGGTGGCCGGCACGCGCCGCTTCGACCCGAAAAGCTGGATTGTGGGCGACGACGAGGGCGGCCCGCAGCCCCCGCTTACGGCGCCGGTGTACGGGCCCGGAATTGACCCGCGCCGGTTTCCCAGTGAGGCCAACGTGGTGCAGGCCGGCATCAACGTGATGGAGCTGAGCAAGGTGACCATGGACGCCGCTACCGAGGCCTTTGACGAGCCGCTGGACATGGCGACGGTGCTGCGAATTGCCTCGGTGTTTGTGAAAACGGACCTGGGCCTGCTGAGCTGAGCTGCAGGTCCGGCAACGCGCGCCCCCGACCCTCCTGCCAGCAGGAGGGCCGGGGGCGCCAACGTTCAGCAGTGGCCCCGGCTTAGCGGGCGGTAAGCGGGGCCGGCGCGCGGCTGGCCGCCTTGCCGGTGATGTACCGGCGGCCGTTCGGGCGCAGCGGCAGGTTGAAGTAGGAGCGGGCTTCGAACCCGGCTCAGCGGCTACTGCACTGCCGCCTGCGGGAGCTGCTCGATCAATAAACCCTTGGCCCGACGCAAGTACCGCACCTAGGGCACGAGCAGTTGCCGTGCGGTTTCCGCGCACCGCCTCCCGTACCCCCCGGCCCGCGGCGCCCCCGGCCACGTGCCGGCCGGCAGGCAGATTCCGCCCACCCTCGGCAAAGAGTACGCCCGGGAGTTCCCGCAGCTCTACGGGGAGCCGGCCAGCGAAAACGAGTAGGCGCGGATTTCCTTCCTGCTCGAGGGCGTGGGCGGGCTGGCGCGCTTTAAGCAGCGCGACGCATTTACCCAACCGCCCAGGGACACCGCATTATCGCGCGCACCGGCGGGCAAACGGTGCGGCCCTGGCTTTAGCCGCCTAGGCCCCCTGCCGGGGCGCGCTGATTGCAGCCTGGTTTCTTGGCTTGCTAAAGGTAAATCAGCATCTTTGGCAAGCGTTTTTCACCAGCAGTGGCCGATTATAACAGCTTTTCACAGGAAGTAAACGTTTTTCACGGCCGGACCGCGCCCGAAGCCGGGCAGCTGGTAGGCTACGGGGCCCTGATCGCGGGGCTGCAGCTGCCCGTGCCGCTTCCCCGGCAGCTGGCGCTCATCAGCCGCAAGCACCGGCAATACGAAACGGAAGGCTGGCGGGTGCTCACACCCCGCCACCGGCCCGAGGACACCCTGCCGGGGCAGCTAACCTTCGCCCTGAAGTACGAAGGCATCGACCTGCTCTTTTTCAAGAAGCTGTTCGAGCAAGTGCCCGCCGCGGTGTTCGAAGAATGGATTCGCCGGGAGCCGCTGGGCCAGTACGCCCGCCGGGTATGGTTTCTCTACGAGTGGTTGACTGGCCGGCAGCTGGCCGTGCCCGATCTGCGGGAGGGCAACTACGTGCCGCTGCTCAGCGACAAGCTGCAGTACGCGGCGGGCCCGGGCACCTCGTCCGCTCGCCACCGCATCCGCAACAACCTGCCCGGCACGGTGGGCTTCTGCCCGCTGATTCACCGGACGCCGGCCCTGGAGGGGTTTCTGGTGAGCAACCTGGCCGAGCAGGCCAACCAGGTGATCCGGGGCCTGCACAAGGACGTGCTGCTGCGCACCTCCGCTTTTCTGCTGCTCAAGGACTCCAAAGCCTCGTTTACCATTGAGGGGGAAAACCCCACCTCCACGCGGGCCGTGCGCTGGGGCCGGGCCATCGGGCAGGCGGGGCAGCAGCCCCTGAGCAAGGAGGAGCTGCTGCGCCTGCAGCAGATCGTGATTGAGAACAGCCGCTTCGTGCGGCTGGGTTACCGCACCGAGGGCGGGTTTGTCGGCGAGCACGACCGCGGCACGGGCGAGCCGCTGCCCGACCATATCTCCGCCCGCTGGCAGGACGTGGAAGGTTTGATGAGCGGGCTGCTGGCGAGTGCGGCGCAGCTGGAGCAGGCGGGCTTTCACCCGGTGCTGACCGCCGCGGCGGTCGCCTTCGGCTTCGTGTTCATCCACCCCTTCGTGGACGGCAACGGCCGGGTGCACCGCTACCTGATTCACCACCTGCTGGCCCAGCTGCGGTTTACGCCCCAGGGCATCATCTTCCCGGTGTCGGCGGCCATCCTCGAGCACCTGGACGACTATCGCCGGGTGCTGGAAAGCTATTCCCACCCGCTGCTGGAGTTTATTCCCTGGCGCAGCACTCCCGACCATAACGTGGAGGTGCTCGCCGACACGAGCGACTACTACCGCTACTTCGACGCGACGGCCCAGGCGGAGTTTCTGTTTCGCTGCGTGGCCTACACCCTCGAGCACACCATTCCCGCCGAGGTAAGCTACCTGCAGCGCTACGACCGGCTGAAAAGCTGGCTCGACGAGCGCCTGCAGCTGCCGGACCGGCTCGTTGCCCTGCTGGTGCGCTTTCTGGAGCAAAACGGCGGGCGGCTTTCCCGGCGGGCGCAAAGCCGGGAGTTTGAGCAGCTGACGGAAGCCGAAGTAAGCGAGATCGAAGCGGCTTACGAGCGGTACTTCGGCGGGTAAGCCTGCCGGCAAGGCGGCAGCGCTTACCGCGGAACAAGTAAATGCCCGGCAGCCAGTGCCGGGGCCGGTAGCGCCGGCTTATCTTGGTGCTTCCAACGCATGATCCGAGCGCCATGCTGCTGCCTTTGCTTTTTGCAGTTGCGCTCTTGTTGCCGCCAGCTCAGCCGCCGGCCCGGCGACCACCCGGCTTTGCGAGGACTGCGCAACCAAGCGCTGCCGCTGAGCAGCTGCAAGCCTACCTGCTGGAACAGGCCCGCCCCCGGCACCCGCTCCGGGCGCAAAGTGTCGTTGACGAAAACCATGGCCTCGATATGGTCCACCCACGGAAACGGCCGCGGCTCGTGATGGGGCCCTCCGCCCTGCTCGTAGATGACGGCCAGGTACACGGCTGCCCCTTCTCGAACGCGCCCAGGTCCGCAGACCAAGGTTTGAAGGTTGTCGTGACCAGGATGCTGCGGCCAGTGACCGTGGGTTGGGTGGACAGCTGCGCCTTGTTGTCGATGGGCACGCCCCCGGCCGAGCTGGTACCTACCTTGTCGAAGTAAAGTCGCACCTGCAACTTTCGTGGCTGCGGGCGCGGCACGGCTTCTTTCTTGTAACCGCAAGTTGTTACCAGCGATAACAGGTTACCCCACAGCAGCACAGAGGACGAAAAACGCACATAACACTTTCCTTACGGAACGACACAATACAATTAACAGCAGCAGGTGCAAATAAAAGCACAATTAATTGTTGCACAAAAAGCATCTGCTTGTACTTTTACGGCACCTGGGATTAAGCATAGGCTTGATCACTGCCGCCCCAAATACTGCCTCACGCCTTTGCAATGCTTACCTAGCTGATGAATTTTCATCAGCCGGCCTGACTATGCCCGCGTGACTGCAATGCTACTTTCAGTAGATCTACCGAAACCATTATCCGCGCCAAAATTTTGGCGATTAGTGCTCGTTTTGTTCTGCCCGCTGCTTTGCAGCACGTTTTACGGTTACAGCCAATCGATATCTTCAGCTCCTGCCATCCCGCCGCGCGTGCCGCCGGCTCCCACCACGGCCGCGCTTGAGCGCTACGCGCTGATGCCCGTCAACGAGGCCTCCGGCACACCCGGCGTCTCGGTGCCCCTCTACGAAGTGCGCAGCGGCAGCCTGACCCTGCCGTTGAGCTTGAGCTACCACGCCTCGGGCATCCGCGTTGCGGACCGGGCGTCATGGGCCGGGCTGGGGTGGAGCCTGAACGCCGGCGGCGTGGTCACGCGGGTACCGCGCGGCCTGCCCGACGACGACCCAGCCGCTTTCCCTTGGCGGGCCGCGGCCGTGCCCCAGGCCCGCGACGTCTCGCTCGCCACGCACGGCGGGATATTGCACCGGGTGGCCGACAACCTGGAAGATTTCCTGCCGGACCTGTACACGTTCAATGTCAACGGACTGGCCGGTACGTTCATGCAGCGCAACGCCGAGGCGTTCACCTACTGCACGCTGCCTTTGCAGCCCGTGCACATCGCCGCCCGCGACACGGGCTTCGTGCTCACGAACGCGGAAGGGGTTGCCTTCTGGTTCCGGGCGCCGGAATACGCTTACCGCCTCGGCCACCAAGCCGCGATGCACACCGCGGCTTGGTACCTGGAGCGGATCGTATCGGCCGATAAGGCCGACACAATCCGCTTCGAGTACGCGGCCCACGGCATCAACACCTCGACCTTCAGCCAGCGGCAAACCTTTTTGTCGGGACTCATAGCCGGCGAACCGGACATGAGAGAGATCGAGAAGGAACTGGGCTTTGCCCAAACGCCCAGCCTCGCCCGGCAAAGCACCCAGAAGTTGCGGCGCATTTGGTTCCGGGGCGGGCGCGTGGAAGTAACCATGGCCGGCGATCGCCTGGATGTGGTGGACGACCGGCGGCTGACAGCCTTGCATGTTGTTTCCTCCGATGGCGCAGATACGCTCTTGCGCGTGCGCCTGTTTCACTCGTATTTCGAGTCGTCACCCGGCGCCTCCGACCCGGACACCAAGCGCCTTCGGCTCGACTCGGTGCGTGTTGGGGCTGGAGCGGTTCGCCGGCCCGCCTACCGGTTCCGCTACAACTCCACCCCGTTGCCGCACCGGCAGACCGGTTCGCGCGACCACTGGGGGTATGCCAACGGGGCCCGCACGGCGCTTAGCGCTAGCTTCCCGCAGCGGCCGGTGTTGATCCCCGCCATGCGGGTGCAAACGCTGCAGGGCCTGCAGGACTTTGCGGGGGCGGATCGCACCCCGAACCCGGCGTTTGTTCAGGCCGGCCTGCTCACGGCCATCGAGTATCCGACCGGCGGCTCGCAGGCCCTGCGCTACGAACCCAACACCGTGCCCGAACGCTTCGCGCTGCCCAACCCCCAAAGCCAGGTCCAAGCCGCTGCGCATGGCCCGGGCGACGATGCGGACGCCCCTTTGTGCGCGAACCAGCACGCCACGACAGTCCCCAACGGCCCCGTCGTATACGCCCGACTGGAAGCGGCGGCCAGCGTCAGGGACGCGCCGGCCACCGCGCCTGTCCACCGCAATTCCGTCGTGTTCACGGTTACGGACCTGAACACCGGCGCAATTGTTGGCCGGCTGAACGCCTCGTTCGGCAGCGGTACGGTCTGGAACGGCAGCACCGAGGCGATCGCACTGGAAGCGGGCCATCAGTACCAAGTGTCGGTGAGAGCCTGCGGCTACGCCCACGGTACAGCGACGCTGCTATACGAAACCGGCCCGACGCGCTACGGCATGCGAAACAAGCTCAGCGGCGGCGTGCGCGTGCGTGAGTTGCAGATCCAACCGGACGCTGGCACGCCGGCCACCACCAAGCGCTACTACTACCACACCCCGGGTACCAACTTGAGCAGCGGCTACGCGTTGCTGCCCCAAGCGTTCGTGTACAGCCGCGTGCGCGAGCGCTGGGTCAAGCCCGCGACCTGCAACGGGGGGCAGGAGTGCCCGCTGTACCCGCCGCCGCCGCCAGCCATCTATACGCTTACGACTATCACCGACCAGTCCATGGTCGACGCCACCAGCAGTGACCGCCCCGTGGGCTATACCTTCGTAACGGTGGTCGACAGTGCGGCTGGGCAGCGTGCGGGACGCACGGAAAGCGAGTACCGCGGTGCCTTTGACGCGGGCGGCGGGTGGTACCCGCCGGTGCCCACCGTCGGTAATGGGTGGCAACGCGACCAATTGGTGACGCAATCCGTCTACGCAACCCCGGTCGGGGGCAAGGAGCAGCTGGTGGCGCGCACCCGCCACGATTACGCCGTCAGCGAGGGCGAGACCGTGCAAGGCTTCACGGCAGCTCGCAATAACGATGTGAGCTACGACCCGTACCAACACGCCGCCGGCCAAAACCGCCCCCCGTTTGTCTGGGAAAACACTTACCAGCCTAGCGGGTGGGCTTACAAGACCCGGACGCGCGAGTACCGGTACGCCGGCAGCGACACCGCCGTGTACCAACTGGCCACGACCTGGTACCGCTATGGCAACCCGCGTCACCAGCAGCCCACCGTGGTTCAAACGGCTCTCGCCGACGGCCGGTACCAACAGGTGCGTGCGCGCTACGCGGGCGACTACGACACGACGCAGGCGAGCACCGAGGCAGCCGTGGGCGTACGTGAGCTGCTGCGCACGCACCAGGTCGCCCGCTTGGTGGAGCAAACCACGCTGCGCATCCGGGGCGCGGACACGGTGGTGACGGCCGGCACCCTGACCCTGCCGCGGCGCCTGGGTACACACGTGGTGGCGCCGGGCCGTCAGCTGCGGCTGCGCGCCGCTGCGCCCCAGCCGCTGAGCCAGTTTGCATTTTCGGCCTTGCGCCAAGGGGCATTGCATTTCGACCCGGGCTACGCGCCGGAGTGGGAGGTGGACCGCTACGACGCGCAGGGCCGCATCCTGCAGTACCACACCCCGGGCGGTCCGGCCCACAGCTTTTTGTGGGACTCCATCGCCGGCCAGCCCATAGCCCAAGGCCAGGCTATGCGTGTGGACCAGATGGCCTACACCAGCTTCGAGCCCGGTGCCACGGGCAGGTGGGCCTACGCCCCGTCCGGCCGCGTAGCCGGCGGCGTGGCCGGGCGCTGGGCATATGCGCTTGCGGCTGGGCAGAAACTGGTGCGCGACGGCTTGCCCACGGGCGCGTACGAGCTGAGCTTCTGGGCCACCGGCGCGCCGACGGTGTTTGCCGGCGCGGCCGCCGTGGCTATGCCGGCCCCGGCGGCCGCGCGCGGCTCGTGGCGGCTCTACCGCCTGCGCCTGCCTGCGACGTCCTCCGTGCGCGTGGAGGCCGGCAGCGGGGCGGCGCAGCTTGACGAGGTGCGCCTGCACCCGGCTGGCGCGCCGATGACGACTTTCACGTACGATCCATTGCGCGGGGTGACCGCGCAGACCGACGCGGCGGGCCGCACCACGACGTACGAATACGACGCGCTGGGCCGCCTCGTGCGCACCCGCGACGAGCAAGGCCGCATTTTGACCGAGCAAGAGTACCACTACGCCCGCCCCTAAGCGTACCGCTATGACTGTGTCTTTACGTACCGGGGCGCGCTACGCCCTCGTTCTATTCGCGCTTCTACTTGTCGGCGTTGCCCGCCCGTCGCGGGCGCAAATGGCCGGCCAAGGCTTGGTCGCCGACTCGACCGAACTGCGCGTGCTGCGCCAGTTCTACTACGCAACCGGCGGCCCGCAGTGGATGCGAAAGGACAACTGGCTCCTCGGTACCTCCCTCGCCGACGTGGGCAACTGGTACGGGGTGCGCGTAGCCAACGGCGATGTGACCTACCTCAACTTGTACGCCAACAACCTCAAGGGTTCTATCCCGCCTTGCTTGGGTGAGCTGAGGGGTTTGCAGGAGCTAGCTTTGTGGCAAAACTGGGAGGGGCTGACGGGCGCCATACCGGCCGAGCTCGGGCAGTTGAGCCAACTGCGCAGCTTGTCCCTGCAGCAAAACCAGTTGGCAGGTCCCATTCCGGCTTCCCTAGGCCGGCTGCGGCAGCTGACGGCCCTCAACCTCTACCACAATCGGCTTTCGGGCAGCATTCCGGTTGAGCTGACCCGCTTGGCCAACTTGCAATACCTGAGCTTGAACGCCAACGGCTTGGGCGGTGCCATCCCCGACTCCGTGAGCCGATTGCGGCGGCTGCGCACCTTGGATTTGGGGGTCAACCCCCTGATAGGACCGTTGCCGCCCGGCCTGGGCCAGCTCGATTCGCTGGAAAGCCTGCAGCTCTGGCAAAACCAGTTTCGCGACTCCATCCCCGCGGCCTGGGGCGGCCTGCGCCAACTGCGCGTCCTGCACATGTCGCAAAGCCAAGTGCGGGGCCGCTTGCCCAAGGAGTTGGGACAGTTAGTCAACTTGGAGGTGGTCAGCTTAACGATGAACGAATTGCGGGGGGCCGTGCCGGCTGAACTCGGCAATTGGCACCGCGTGCGGGCCGTAAACCTGGAGTGGAACCAATTGGCAGGCGCCCTGCCAGGTACGCTAGGTCAATGGCAACACCTAGAAGACTTTAATGCCCACAACAATCAGCTTACCGGCCCGTTGCCGGGCACGTTGGGCAAGTGGACCAAGGTGCGGTTTATCAACCTGCACAACAACCGCCTGACGGGGAACCTGCCCGAAGCATTGGGGCGGTTGCGGCAACTGCAGCTGCTGCAGCTGACCAACAACCAACTCAGCGGCCGCATCCCCGACTCGCTGGGCTGCGCTACGGCGTTGCAAAGCTTGCACCTGTCCGGCAACCGCTTCACCGGCCACGCACCAGCTGCCCTGGGCCGGTTGACCAACTTGTACGAGCTGGTCTTGTGGAACAACCAACTCACCGGTCCGTTGCCGGACGAGTGGAGCCAACTGGGCAATTTAGTGCGCCTCGAACTATCCGGCAACCGGCTTACCGGATCGCTGCCCGCCAGCTGGGGCAATCTACGCAGCCTGCAGCGTCTGCTGCTGCACAACAACTACCTGACCGGCGGGATACCGCGCTCGTGGCAACAGCTCGGGCAGCTCTACGAACTGCGCCTGCGCGACAACCGCCTGAGCGGACCGCTCACCGATTCGTTGGGCGTGGAAACCCTCGACCTGGCTAACAACCGGTTGCGCGGGGCCGTGCCGGTGTTCTATGCCCGCTCGCCGCGCACTCGCTATTTGCTGCTTAACGGCAACGACTTCAACTACCTGCCCAGCTTCTTAGAGCACCCGCTCGGTGATAACGTGGTCGTCACGGCCCAAGGCAATTACCTGGACTTTGCCAGCATCGAACGTAACCTCACTCGCCCAGATTACGCCCCCTTTGCGTTCTTCTACGGCCAGCAGCGGCAACGGCAGCCCGCCGATACCGTAGCCGGGGTCGTGGGCCAACGGCTGATACTGCACCGAGGCATGGCCGGCCGCTACAACCGCTACCAGTGGCAGCGCCGCGTGGGCGAAGCCTGGGTTGACATCCCCGGCGCCACCGATTCAACCTACGTCATCGCCCGCCTGGACGAGGCCAGCGAGGGCGCATACCAAGTCCGCGTCACCAACGACTGGGTGCGCTGGACCGGCTTGCTGACCCGGCCGCTGTGGGTAGACATGCTCCCCTACAGCCCGTTGCCCTACAACGAGCCGGTGGCCGCGAACTGCCCGACCCCCGTCACCCCATCCTTGCCGACCGCCCGCAGCGGCTCCGCGAAACCGGTGAATTACGTGCGCACCTACACGCCGCAAGAGCCGCTAACCGACCTGGCCCAAGCCCGCCAGGCGGCTCCGCCAGCCCCCACGGGTCAGGTGCTCTGGGAATACTGGGGCAATTACTCCGGCACCATCGCCGACGTGCCGGTTAACACGCCCCCACACCGCACCGAACTTCGCGGGTTGCTGGAGGGTCCCAGCCACATCAGCGACAGCTACGCCTCCCGCCTGCGCGGGTACGTGTATCCCCCGGAAACCGGCGATTACACCTTCTGGGTGGCGGGGGACGATAACTGCGAACTCTACTTAAGTTCGGACGACAACCCGACCCGCAAAACCTTGATCGCCACTGTGCCCGGTTGGACATCCGAGCGGCAATGGTCGTGGTACGCCCAACAGCGCTCGGCGCCCGTACGCCTCGAGGCTGGCCGCCGCTACTACGTGGAAGCCCGGCAACAGGAATGGGGCGGCGGCGACAATCTGGCCGTGGCCTGGCAACTGCCCTCCGGCACCTTCGAGGGCCCCATCCCGGGTAACCGCCTGGCCCCCCTTGTGGTTAGCGGCGGGGCTACCGCTGCGGTTGATCCCAGTCAGGTAGCCGTCAAAACCGAGTATGCCGATGGGCTCGGCCGCCCGCTGCAAACCGTGCTGCACCGCCAGTCGCCCGCGGGCCGCGACGTGGTCCAGCCCGTGGCCTACGACGCGCTCGGCCGCCAACCCAAGCAATACCTGCCTTACACGGCCGACGGCCAGACGGCGGCCGCGAGCGGATATTACCCCAATGCGTTGCGGGAACAGCCGTTGTTTTACGGCGGCACGGGCGCGGACGCGCTCACGCAGCAACCGCTCAGCGCAGATGCCGCCACCCAACGCCTAACGGCGACCTTGCCCAAGACCGGGGTGGCGTTCACAGAGGTGGCTTTCGAGCCGTCGCCCTTGAACCGGGTGCTGGCCCAGGCCAGCCCCGGTGAGAGTTGGGCCCTGAGCACGGGCCGCGCGGTCACGTTCGGCGAGCGGCCGAACGCCAATGCGGACGCCGTCCGACGCTGGCAGCCCGGCTACGGCACCCAGCGCGAAGAACTTTCATCGCTGGGCACGTATGCTGCGGGTGAACTGTGGGTCAAGGAAACCCGCGACGAACAAGGCCAGCGTGTGCAGGAATATGCTGACAAGGAGGGGCAAGTAGTGCTGAAGCAAGTAGAGTTGACCCGGCCAACGCAGGCTCAAGCGAGCGCTGAACCCGCAAAAGGTTCGTTGTGCGTCATGCAACAAGAAGGAAGCGGGTGGCTGACGCTCACGGCGCCGGCAGGCAGCGTGATCACCGGCATCGAGCAAGCCACGTACGGGCGGGGCAGCGGTGTCGATTGCGCTACCTTCGCCTTCGAGGCCGGGTGCAGTGCGGACGTGACAGCCGCCGTGCGGCAACGGGTAGCGGCGCAATTGGCCGCTAATTCCACCAGCGTGCGCATATGGGTCAGCAACGAGGAGTTGAACACGGACCCTTGCATTGGACACGGTAAAACCCTGCGCGTCAAGGCTACCTGCGGCCCGGTACCGGCGCCGGACCAATGGTTAAGCACGTACTACGTCTACGACGACTTCGGGCGCCTGCGGGCGGTGTTGCCGCCCAAGGCCGTGCAACAAATTCGCCAGAACAACTGGCAGGTCACGGGTGCGGGCGTGGAACGCTTGCTGTTCCGCTACCATCACGATGCGCAAGGCCGCTTGGTGGAAAAGCAAGTGCCCGACCAGGACGGCTACCAATACACAGTTTACGACGAGCTGGACCGGCCGGTGCTCACGCAGGACGTGGCGCAACGCGCACGCGGCGAGTGGACGGCCACCAAGTACGACGCGTTGGGGCGGGTGGTGTACACGGCCTTGACGCGCTTTCCGGAGCTCGGCGGCACGCCCGCGCAGGTGCACCGCGCCTTACAAAATCAAGCTGCTGCCGCGTCCCGTAATTACGAGGCGCCGAGCGCCGCGGCGACGCTTGCTCATGCCTACTATAGTAATCAGGCGTTCCCGCAGCTGAAAGTCGCCGACCAGCTGCTGACGGTGTCGTACTATGACGGTTACGACTTCAACCGCGACGGGCAAGCCGACGCGCAGTACGCTCCGCCCACCACGGCGCAGCTCGGCGGGGACGTGCCCCAGGCCGACACCCGGGTAACGGGCTTGGCTACCCGCTCTCTGGTGCGGGTACTGGGCGTGGCCGAAACTGAACCCGGTGCCTGGCTGAGCACCACTACGTTCTTTGACGAGAAAGCCCGCCCCATTCAGGTGCAGAGCACCAACGCCCGCGGCGGGCGGGACGTGGTGACCACCCGCTACGACTTCTCCGGCAAAGCCCTCGGCAGTTACGCCACCCACCAGGGACCCAACCACGCCGAGCTGGCGGTGCGAGAAACCCAACGCTACGACCACGCCGGCCGCCTGCTCGAAACCAAGCAGCAGCTAGACCATGAAGCGGAAGTTACGTTGGCCGCCCACACCTACAACGAACTGGGCCAGGTGGAAAGCAAAGCCGTGGGCAACGCGCTGCAAACGCTTAATTACCGCTACAACGTCCGCGGCTGGCTCACGCAACTCAACAACCCCGAGGCGCCGCTCGCCGGCACCGGCGACGTGTTTGCCCTTTCCTTGCACTACGACTGCGGCTTTGAGGACCGGCAATACAACGGCAACATTGCCGGGCAGACCTGGCGCGGGTATAACGACAACGTGCAGCGCGCCTACGGCTACCGCTACGACAACCTGAGCCGCCTCTTGCAGGGCGACTTCGTGGCCCGCACCGGGCCCGCGGCCGGGGCAGGGTGGGGCGCTGAGCGCTCCAACTACCGCTTCTGGGGCGCCAGCTACGACGCCAACGGCAACCTGCTCACGCTGCGCCGCCGCGGGCTGGTGCAGGCGGCCACGCGGACTACACCAGCGCGGTACGCTGAAACGGACAACTTGCGCTACCGCTACCAACCAGCCGCCGGCAGCGCCGGGGTGGCCAGCAACCGCCTGCTGCGCGTCGACGACCTGGCCCCCGCGGCCAGCAGCTTCGGCGCTAAACAACCCGCGCGCCCGGACTTCTCCGACGGCGCGACCAACGGCAGCGCTCAGCCTGACTACGCCAGCCAGGGCGCGATGAACCCCGACTACACCTACAACGCGGCGGGCTCGCTCGTTAGCGACCGCAACAAGGGCATCGCGCGCATCCGCTACAATTACCTGCACCTGCCGCAGAGCATTACTTGGAGCTCGGGCGACTCGCTGCAGTTCCGCTACACGGCCGCCGGGCAGAAAGTCGCCAAGCTGGCCTACGCCCAAGGCCAACCCGCGGTGCGCACTGACTACTTGGGCGCGTGGCAGTACGAAGGCGACTCGCTGCGCTGGCTCAGCCACGGCGAGGGCCGGGTGCTGCGCTTCGTGCAGCGCGACGCGGCGAACCAAGTGCAGACGCGCTACGTGCACGAGTACACGCTGAAGGACCACCTGGGCAATTTGCGCGCCGCCGTCAAGCGCGGCGAGCGGCTCAGCTACTACGCTGGGCTGGACTCCAACCCGGAGCAGACCCAGCGCGAGCAGCAGCTCTTCGACTCGGCGTCCGTCTCGCCGCCGGTGCGCACCCCGGCCAGCCGGCAGTTTGTCCGCTCGGGCGACGGGGTGGCCCGCCTTTCGGCCGGCGGCACGCGGCCCGCGCCCATGGGCGTGATCAAGCAGCTGGCTGTCGCGAAAGGCGACACGGTATCAATCGAGGCGTACGGGCTGTACCTGCAGCCGGTGCAGGACCCCCAGTGGGGCTTCTCCTTGGCTTCCTTTGTGGCGTCGCTGCTGCCGCAGCAACCCGCGCCATTGCCTAGCATAGAAGGCACCAAACGCGCGCGGGTGCTGCCCTTGCTAAGCCTGGGGCTGGGGCTGGTGCCGGCCCTGCCGCAGCTGCCCGGCGGCGTGCCCAAGGCCTACGCGCGCCTGCTCGTCTTCGACGCCGACTCGAACCTGGTGGCCCAGCACACCGTGCCGCTCACGGCCGCGGCCAACGGGGGCTACGAACGGCTGTTCACGCAAGTAGTGGCGCCGCGGGCCGGCTTCGTGACCGTCTACGTGGGCAACGAAAGCCTGGAGGAGGTGTACTTCGACGACATCACCGTCGAGCACCGGCAGGGGCTGCAGGTGCAGGAGACCCAGTACGACCCCTACGGCCTGGAGCTGGCGGGCCTGAACAAAGCACCCGCGCTGGAGAACAAGTACACCTGGAACGGCAAGGAACGCCAGGACGAGTTCGGCCTGCGCTGGCACGACCACGGCTGGCGCTTCTTCGACCCGACCCTTGGGCGCTGGAGCGTCGTCGACCCCGACGCCGAGGAAGCCGACCAGGAAAGTTGGGGCACCTACCACTTCGGACTCGACAATGCCGTGCGCTACAACGACCTCGACGGTAAAGCGCCGGGGGAACCAGTTGGTGAACCACCAACTGTTGCTCGGGGAATTGTAGATTTTGCAGCTTCTAGTGCAAATGTTTTTTTTAGTTCTTGGGCTTACGCTACCGGGTCTTCAACGAAATTACAAGCTCAAGTATATGAGGATGAGGTTTCAATGGGGATACATTACGCTACAGTTCCAGTCGGAGGTACTGTGCAAGAAGCAAAATCTTTTGGCCTTGACGCATTATCTGTTGGGCTAAATTTCTTACCTACTGGTAAAGCAGGAGCCGGCAGATTATTTGAACAGGGTGCTAAAAAGGTCGTTGCAGCTGAAGTAGCTCAAGGTTCAATTACTGGCTATACAAGACATGGACTCAATCAAGCAGTGAACAGGAACGGCGGCAAGGGGGTAAAGGCTTCAGCTATTGTCGATGCAGTATCTAATCCTAAGAAGATTGCTATTCAGCCAAATGGCAATACAAGTTACAAGGGAGGAAGTGCTACAGTCATTAAGAACCCTGAAGGGAAAGTAGTGACTACATTTGGCAAAGCGCGTGGTCCCAAAGCCTATGCGGAGCCGCGGCCACAAAGACGCGATGCGGCACCTGGAGGTGGTGCCGCACAAAGAAGAGCCTTAAAGGAAACAGGCGCTAATTATAATCCTGGAGCAATACGATGAAGGAAGTAATTTTACCCAAAAAATATTTCTCGATTTTGGAGAAAATGAATATTCCCGAACTTCTAATTAGTTTCAATCCTGTTATTAGGGATAAGGAAATGGTTTTAAGAGGAAATAAAGACCAGTTTGAACATCTTGTAGATATTATTTCAGATGAGTTATCTTCTAATGGTTTTTCAAGCAACTCTGAGCCTACCGAGTATGGACGGGCATTAGAAATTTTAATTGACAATCTTTCTTTTATATACGATTAAATTCATAACGGTAGAACGGAATGTGATTGTAGGTAAAACGCAAGTAATCCTTACTTCCGCTTTTCCCATTGTTCACTATCGCTTCACGACCGCCGGATCGTAGGCAACTTAGCGCGCTAACCTTTGACTATTTCAGGCTACTGACAGTGGCCTTAGGGCACATGTCATGCTGAGGGCGCAGGTAGCTACGAACCCCTGCTGGCGCGCGTCGTCGTGCCGCAACCCGGCTACGTGACGGCGTACGTGGGCAACGAAAGCCAAGAGGAGGTGTACTTTGACGACGTGACGGTGGAGCACCGGCAGGGGCTGCAGGTGCAGGAAACCCAGTACGACCCGTACGGCCTGGAGCTGGCCGGCTTAAACAAAGCGCCCACCGTCGAGAACAAATACACCTGGAACGGCAAGGAACGCCAGGACGAGTTCGGCCTCCGGTGGAACGACCACGGCTGGCGCTTCTTCGATGCGCAGCTCGGCCGCTGGGTGGTGGTGGACCCGGACGCGGAGGAGGCCGATCAGGAAAGCTGGGGCACCTACCACTTCGGAATGGATAATGCTGTTAGGTACAACGACCTCGACGGGCGGGCACCAGGCGACCCAGAAGTACCCACCGTGGCGGGCATGCTCTACAGCACAGCTGCGGGGTTGGCTGTGTCAGCAGTTAACACCGCAATGTTCATGGGGGACATGACACCCAGTGGAGGCTTTGGCATGATGCCTACGAAGCGGGCCTCCCTTGGCGAGGACGGTCGCATTCGAATGTATGCACGCATGCCGGCCACAAACGGACGCGAGTTGGCAGCAAATCTTGGCTCCGATTTGCTTGACGTAGCTAACGTCGGTTCTTTAGTAGCAGGTGGCGGCGCAGGTAGTGTATTGAAAGGTGGACTGCTCTTCGCCAAAACTGGTGGCAAAACCGTTGTTGCTAATGCTGTTGCGCAAGCAGGAAAGAAAGCTGTAAAGGTTGCAACTAGTGGTGAGTTTTCTATATCAGACTGGAGTGGATACCCGCATGGAGGAGTACCTAAACCTAAGGGACCATTCAGACTCCTCGAAGGCAGTGATTATGCTACAGCACGCACGTCAGCTAATAAAGCAAACGCTAAAATTCACAAGCAAAATCCAGCCCTAAAAGGGAAGGATATACACGAAATACAGCCAGTTAAATTTGGTGGAAGCCCAACAGATCCAAACAACAAAGTACCTTTAACAAGGAAGGAACACGCACAATACACAACTTGGTGGAACAACCTTCAAAAATCTTTGAAATGAACACAGTACTCACTCAATTTTTCACGGATTTTACCCCAAATACGGCTGTAGATATCCCAACTGCTGAAATTGAAAAAACCATTGTCGACATATTTAAAAGTCCTCCTTTGGATTATTTACAGTTTATGGCTGCAACAAACGGAGGCGAAGGTTCTGTAGGGGAGAATTACCTAGTAATATGGCCAAGCGAGGAAATAAAAGATTTAAATGTTGACTACTCTGTAGAAGAGTTTGCTCCTGGATACCAAATATTTGGTTCAGACGGAGGTGATACTGCTTATGCCTTTGATAAGGCATGCGACATAGTAGAGTTTCCTTTTATTGGGATGACAATGGATTACGAGCCAACAAAAATCGCGAGTTCGCTTGAAGAGCTATTACTTCATCTAAAATCTAAATAAGCATCAAATAGACTTAGGATTGCCTGTGGCGCCAAGAAGAACAGACCAAATCGATAACTGTCGGGTTTGGTGCCGGCCCTGCCGCAGCTGCCCGGCGGCGTGCCCAAGGCCTACGCGCGCCTGCTCGTCTTCGACGCCGACTCGAACCTGGTGGCCCAGCACACCGTGCCGCTCACGGCCGCGGCCAACGGGGGCTACGAACGGCTGTTCACGCAAGTAGTGGCGCCGCGGGCCGGCTTCGTGACCGTCTACGTGGGCAACGAAAGCCTGGAGGAGGTGTACTTCGACGACATCACCGTCGAGCACCGGCAGGGGCTGCAGGTGCAGGAGACCCAGTACGACCCCTACGGCCTGGAGATGGCCGGGCTCAACCAAGCCCCCACGGCCGAGAACAAGCACACCTGGAACGGCAAGGAGCGCCAGGACGAGTTCGGCCTGCGCTGGCACGACCACGGCTGGCGCTTCTTCGACCCGACCCTTGGGCGCTGGAGCGTCGTCGACCCCGACGCCGAGGAAGCCGACCAGGAAAGCTGGGGAACCTACCAGTTTGGGTTGGATAATGCCGTGCGTTATAATGACTTGGATGGACGGTGCCCAGGTGGATGTCCGCCAGTGAGAGCTACTGGTAATGTTGCAAAAGGCCTTAACTCAGGACTTAATCAGAGATATAGTATCTACAAAATGAGGGATAGACAAACAGGCGTAGTGAAAACTACTGGAGGGGACACACGATTTGGCATCCAAGACAATACTTTAGGTCGCATAAAAAATGGCAAACCGGTAGGTATACCTGTCGTTAGATTCGACAAACCTGATGCAGTGACACGTTTTCCACATATTAATGGGGCACCAGGTTCAAAACTTCATCATCCAATCCCAGGGGGAGCTAAAACTTTATCAGCTCTGGAAACGACAGGCAAAACATTAGATGGGGTTGGTAAGGTTGTCAAGCCACTGGCAATTGCGACAGATGTAGTACGCATTGGAAACGCTGTTTATCAAGATAATGGAATAGGTACTAACACAATCAAAACATCAGCTAGTGTAGCAGGTGGATGGGCTGGTGCTTGGGGAGGAGCCATATTAGGGACTAAAGTTGGAGCCACACTGGGTTTATTAGGAGGACCTTTGGCAGAAGTGACTGTACCCGCTGGAGGTTTCGTAGGTGGAATAGTTGGTGGAATAGGAGGAGCTCTTGGCGTTTCTTGGCTTGCAGAAGAATCGGCTGACTTCACAATTCAAAAAATGACAAAAAAATGAATAAGGTTAAAAATTACCAAGTTTGGGAAGTGTGCTGTCCTATTGATGAGATGAATCCAGTAAGTTGGTTATCGTGGGTAAAGGGTATATCTAATCTAATGTATAATTATTGTAAGAATAGATCGCTTTACATATTTACTACTGGGCCTAACTATTTATACAGCATAGGATATGAATTAGGAACGGTAGAACAAGAAGGAATATTTAATGGAGCGAAATATTTGATTACATCTCTAGCTACTATTACGTTTGAACAAATGAAAACGATCATTGAAAGTGATGAGTTCTACTTAGGTTCAATTATACTTGTAGCAGAGCCGTTAACTGATGATAAAATTCAACAGATAATTATTCATCAAGAGACTGAATTAGCCAAGTCAGGAGTTGAGTGTTTTCGAATGAGTTCTGATGGAATGTGTTTTAATTGGTACAATTCAACTCTTACTGATAAATCGATAGATGTATTGAAAGAACTAGTGAACTTATAACATATTCACACAGTGTAGCTGCTGACCATCCAAGTATGTAAGTGGGAGTATACAAGCGCATTCCTTGGACTTGCGCCAGCGCGTGGCGCAGGCCCCCGTATAGCGCGAGGTTATTGCTACGACCTCATGGATAGTTGTATCTTGTAAGATGACGTGTACGCGGTGTGGCAGTGGGTCGAGCTGCAAAAATGGACGCATGAACGGCGAGCAACGCTACCGCTGCCGTTTGTGTGGCTACAACTATACGTGCGGCACGGGCACGGGCTACTCCGTCGAGCATCGGCAGTTGGCCCTCAGGCTTTACTTGGAAGGCATGGGCCTACGCGCCATCGGGCGGGTGCTGGACGTGTCGAACGTGACCGTCCTGCGGTGGATGCGGGCCTACGGCCGGCGGGCGGAGCAGCAGGCGGCGGAGGCCCCGGGCAGGACGTGCGCATCGGCGAGGTGGACGAGTTGCACAGCTATGCCCAGCTTAAAAAAACGCCTGCTGGGTCTGGCTAGCCGTCGACCGTGAGCGGAAGCAGGTGCTGGATGAGGTGGTCGGGGCGCGCGAAGAAGCTACTGGTGCACGGCTGTTTGCCTCGTCGGCCCGGCACTCGTTTCAGCTCGTGTGTACGGACTTCTACCGGCCGTACCGGGCCTTGGTGCCGATCCACATACACTACCGCAGCAAAGCCGAAACCACTTCGGTGGAGGGTTGCAACAGCTTGCTGCGCCACTACCTGGCCCGCTTTCGACGCAGCACCAAATGCTACAGCAAGTGAAGCTGTTTAAGAAGGGGGGCTTGGCCCAAGCTTAAATGGCAAACACTCCCACGAAAGCGGGAAATCTGAGGTGCGACCCATCTCCTTTCCCTCCGCCATGGAAGTCCTCCCCAAAGATAGCACCCGCACCTGTATGCTGCCGCACCTGCCCCTGCGCACGGGCGGACGCCCGTTGCGCGTCGACCCGCTCGAGGTGGTCGAGGCCATCCTCTACAAGCTCAAGACCGGCTGCCAATGGCGGTTCGTACCCGTCAAGCAGTTCTTCTCCCAAGCCCCGCTGGCCTGGCAAACAGTGTACTACCGCTTCAACCAGCGGCGCAAAGACGGTTCGTGGAAGCGCTTGTGACTGAGCGTGCTGCGCCGCTACAAGCACCTGCTGGAACTGTCCAGCGTGCAGCTCGACGGCACGCACACGCCGGCCAACAACGGCGGGGCCGCCGTCGGCTACCAAGGCCGCAAAAAAGCCTTCACCCGCACCCAGCTGCTGCTCACCGACAACCGGGGCCAGCCACTGGTCACCGCCACGCCGCAGGCGGGCAACCACCACGACTTGTTCCAGATCGAGCCCTTGTTCGCCGAGTTCTGCGCACTGCTCGAAACGAACCACATCGACCTGGATGGCTTGTTTCTCAACGCCGACGGCGCCTTCGACGCCAGCAGCTTACGCCAGGCCTGCGCCCGGCGCGGCATCGAAGCCAACCTAGCCCGCAACTTGCGTAAGAACGGCGCGGCCGACGAGCACTACGTCTACTTCGACGAGCAACTCTACCGCCGCCGCACGATGGCCGAGCACGCCCACGCTTGGCTCGACAGCTTCAGGACCTTGCTCGTGCGCTATGAGACAACCGTCGAGGATTGGTTAGCCTTTCACTGGTTGGCTTTTGTCGTCTCGTTTCTGCGACGTATCAGCCGAAAATCGACTTCCTAAACAGCTTCAGTGCAAGCAGATGCTCCTACAAGCGGTGCTCTTGCTACGCGCCAAGAAAAACGGAACCCTGTCTAAGATACTGTAGCAATGCCTGCGTGTTGGCCCGTGGAGCCACTGTTTAAAAAATGCTCGGATCATACCTAGCTCGATCTATTACTTCACAACCTCATAGGTTCCGATAACTTTTAATTATCGGAATCTAGCAGAATCTAGCAGTATGTTTCCTTTTCGAGCCGATTGTCAGTCGTCCGCCTTCGGCCTGAATCTTTGTTCCCGTAGCTCAGCGTTGGGTCGTCGAGCGAACCTTTGCCTTGCTCAACTAATTCTGCGGCCTCGTAGTGGACGACGAGCACCTACCAAAAAGCCACGCCTCTTGGAACCACCCGGCGCACATCGTACTCAATCGCATCGCCTATTACTCAATATGCTCTAACATGTCCAGAAAAGGGAGGGGCACGACGCCCTAGAAACATGGCGTTTCTAGGGCGTTTGCGCATAGTGCTGGTGTGCTCGTAAAACGGGCGTTTTAGATACCCTTTTACGGACACCAAATCATACAGCAGTGATCAAGTCACTACGTTAGTGAAAAGCTTGTGCGATAGATGATAGAGCGGTGGAGCACACGCATTATATGCCTAAGCTTGTTTTAGCTGCTTGAATGGCAATGCCTATCCCAACCTTCGTCGCAGTATCCCACACCCAGGCGCCTGCGTTCTTCAGGTACTGCAAAGCTTGGTTGCTGTCCCCTGCTGCGGCCGCTTTCTCTGCGGCGGCTACGGTCCCTAACTCGATGTACTGATCAGGCTCTGTAGCGTGCCGGCTCAAGGCTTCGCGCAACGCCGTCAGTTCTTTGGCGAGTTGCTGCACATCGACGTTGTCATTAACTCCCGATGTAACTTGGTTGAAGGTTGAGTTATGCACTTGGGCATTCGGGCCCACCGCGCCTGCTTGGTTGACGTTGTATTGATCGTTCATATTAACCGTGTCGATGATGTAATTGCGTACGCCGGGTTCGCGTCTGCGCTGTGGGGCGCCGTACTCCAGCAGAAGGTCGGCATACTTGGCCACTTCGGCTTGGTCATCCAGGTCCAGAAAGTCTTGGCTAAAGATGCGCAACTCTTCCAACAAAACAGACTCCAAAGCGAGGTGTTGATCGGCCGCGACGAATTTAGGTTGGTATTCCCTTGGTACAGTACTATCATAGCTATACGCTGGTTCACAAGTCAAAGAAATGGTTGGTACCAGCGTTGCACGCGCAATGCCCGCGACATAATTCACTGTGGGCGACAGATCATCGACTATATGAATCGCTAGGTTAGCGTTAGCAATCGCTTCGTGTAAATCGCCCTCTTTCAACTGTTCAGGTGCCTGGGCTAAAACAGCAAGCTCGTATCCGCTGATGTTAAGGTGATGACAGGTTGTTGAGAGGTCATTGGGAGTTAGCGCACTTGCTCCAATTAACATACACGTTTGGCGTAAAGCAGATGGTTGGTAACGGGGAGGAGGCTCAGCTCCGATGTACTGCTTCAGGATCTGAAACGCATGGCGATGCTCCCTGACTTGCCGCAACAACGAGGTGCGTGAGAAACGGTACTGCAGGATACGCTGTGGCACCAAATGGTTGGGCAGACAGTCTTCGACAAATACCAGCAGGGGTTTGCGCGCGCGTAGGCACAAACTGATTTCATACAGGATGTGGGCCGACACGCCGCCGTCGCGTACGGTGAGAACGGCAACCATGCCGTCGCTAGCATTGAGGTGCCGTTCTAATTTGGCTGCGTTGACTTTGTCCGACGGTGGATCGAGGCTAGGTGTTACCCCTGCACTGCGCATAAGCTTCGCGAAGTGATCTACCACATAGGTATCGATGGGGCGGTAGCTGTGGGAAAAGTAGGCTATTTGCATGAGCGGTGATTGAGGCCTTCAGCGTCAATATATGGTTGTGGAGAGAAAGTATAAGAGCTGTTACATTACATAAAGGAGCGTCTATAAAACGCGTCGGCATGATAGCATACTGCCACTCTCGGTAGCGGGTAGCGGCGCCGAATCGGTACGGATAACTGGTGCCGATATCAGCGCCGATACCAGCGCCAGTAGCGGCACCGTAAACGAGGAGTAGGGGAAGGCGGTGCAGCAGAGCGATGGGAACGCTGCCACCATGCGGTGGCCACGTCTTTCAGGAAGAGCAGGAGCAATGGTCGGAGGATCCCTGCAGGCCCGCATCAACCCATGCTCGCGGGCCACACCTACACTGGGAGAACACGAGGCGGCCGGAATACAATACGCCTCGTTCGGACTGCCACAAATAGCCGCGCTGCTACCGGTCGCTACCGGCGGGCCCTGTCCGCGGTTGGGCCCCGGCGCACCCTTCCTGGGTAGCTGTCACATTTTCTAAACGGAGCCTGGAAAGTGTGACAGCCATTATGGTCCGATGGTAAGGCTTGAACCTTTTGATTAAACATTCAGTGCTGACACTGATGTGCCATAGCTTACAAAAAAAGTGCTTAGCGCTAACCTATCACGAACTGAGGTACCCCCTAAACGCCATAGCCATGAACATACTCGATGTAGATTACAAATTGACAGGCTGTGTCAATAATACTCCTCTTGAAGTTATTGGTACTGGCTTGGCTGACTTCGACAACGGGCGTTACGAGATGCAGATGCAGATGGACAATGTCCCAATGCACTGGGACCCAGCGTTTGTTATTCTAATCTGTTGTGATAGAATGCTTGGGGTTTGTGCAAAGCAGCAAGGAAGAGCTAAAAATATCCATACCCTTTCCGATGGCTTTCATGCATTGGCATGGCGACAAGCTGGGATATATGACGAACAGGGCCGGGAAGTTGGTTATGCCAACGCTTCCTCTCATGGTCACCGTGAAGGTAATACTCTAGTTAGTAGGAGTCAGATTCTTACAGGGCACATTCACCTAGATTTACTCGAAGAAGTTACAAGTATTTCTACCCCACATAATGCAATGCAAATGCCTTTTGGCGATAACATGACGCTTTTAACAAGCGCATATTCGTTTGAAACTGATCATGGTAATAAGTATAAAGGCTTTACAGTATACCCGTATAAGATACCACTTGATAGACTCCAAGGCGAGATGATTTCAGATTTTCAGTTGCTGACAATTGAAAATATTGATTTTAGTAGAGTAAGGGAGAAGTCAGGGGCTTGCACTTTTAAGTTTGAAATGCAGCACAGTGTGGAAACTCTTCAGATAACACGATAACTGTCTAGACCTATCCATACTAAGCACTGTATCTGTAGTGCGCGCAGACAAGCCAATATTTATGTTTAAGGCAAATAAAATATTCAACAAAACCCTTCACCCATGCCGCTTGTCAATTTATTGATCTCCATCGATTCTGCCGCACGCTGGGTAGACTACTGCAACCTAGAAGGCCGCCGACTCAAGCCGGACGATTATTTCCGTCTTGTCCAAGGAAAATGGGAGGCTAAGTTCAACGACTTTCATATTGAAGCTGACAACGACTTGGACTTATTAGTCGTGGTAGTTGGTAACCCGCGAACAACCTGCACGATGGAAGTTACCATTGATGGACGCAAAGCTGGTCCTTTTTCTCTGAGCGGGGGAACGTTCAACAATAATGGCTACGGGGCTTTTGTGAAGGAAATTCGTGTGCCGATTCCTGCTCCTGCCGGTGCGGCAGGAGCAGGAATCGCCAGCAATTAGAGAACAAAGCCACATGATAGGTGCACCACAAACATACCGACACTGGAGTTGGATAATTCTAGCAACGGGATTAACCTTGGCTCAGTCAGCCCACGGTCAGTACTTACTGCAGCAGCAAATTGGTGGCTCCTCGCTAAGTCTGAACAATCAAGGAGTTGAGAAGAAAGCGACTAGCTGCTGCGAAGAGAAGAAGGACGATGGCAAAAAAACATCCGCCACCAGCCTTGGCTTCTTAGCCTTCTCCACATTGGAGAAAAAGGCTGATTTGAACCTGTACAGCTACTCACCACGAGGTGACAAGCACGATGTCTTCTTCGGCTTGTCAGCGGCTGGGGAAATCAAGAATGATATTGCATCCATTCTTAAGAGTGGCGATTTAGTGACCGGTGCATCAGCCAAGGCTCGCTTTGGGTGGCAGATTTTCAAACAGGGTCTAGGCGCATCTTTAGAAACTGCCTTAGATGCAGCTAGTAAGATCGAAGACGTGAATGAGCGGGAGCGGGTGGTCGGCAGGTTACTCGATAACACCGTACCGGCGCGTGACCTTTGGTTTGTGCTGAATGCAGGTTTCGCAGGCTCCAAATTTAAGCGCTTCTTACCTGATACGATTTTCGATAAGCAGATACAAAAAGAAACCTTTAGTGCACCTGACCTTAGTATCGGGCTGAATTATTGGCAAGCTCGATTATGGAAGTTTACGGTGTTAGGAGGTGCTACATATGGTTGGAAACGTACTAATACTTTCGACAAACTCGATGAAAGCACGCGCGAGGATACGCGCCAAGTTGTTGACCCCACTAATGGCACAACGCGCAAGATTGTTACGAAGGAAACCGTCTACACAGGCACCTACAAGGAGCAGGCTGCTAGATCCCTCGTAACTGATCTCTATTTGGTACCACACTTTCTTGACAACGTAGGCGTATTGCTGTCCCAAACAACGGAGTCCTATCCCAAATCAGCCCTTACGAAACCGCGTACCACTCCGAGTATGGGAATTTTCTTCTTGAAGGACCAAAATTCTTTTAATCCAGTGGTTGGCCTCAGCCTCGGATTCTACGACATTGGCGATAATGACACGTCTGATGATGATAAATCGAAGCAGTCGAAACTCAGTCTTTCTCTATTTACCCGCGTGTTGCTGTTCAGCAACCAACAGCGTCAGTAGCCTCCACGTCTTGACCCAGCCCGAGACGGTGCAGTTGAGGTGGTCCAGTGAGGCCGGAAGGAATTCGGACGTATTTTCCTACCGTCATGGCAATACCCCTGCAGGTAAGCAAGCTGGATAAGCGGCTCAAATACGACGACGCGTTCTAGGCCGAAGCCTTGCGCCTGGCCGGCGAAAGCCGCTCGACCCGGGCCGCGGCCCGGCAATTGGGCATCAGCGAGAAGCTGCTTTACCGCTGGCAGCAGCAACAAGCCGCCGCCGAGTTGGGCAGTGAAGAGTTGGCCCACGACCCGGAAGTGCGTGCGCTACGCGCCGAACTGCAACGGGTGAACGCGAGCGGTACATCTTAAAAAAAGCCTTGGCCAGTTGCCTGCTGTAGGCGCAGGCTCAGCAGAGAGACGCCGTGAGCCGCTACCGCTTCATCGACCGGCATCGCGCCGCCGTGCCGGTGCGTAAGCTGTGCACGGTGCTGCAGGTGGCCCCGAGCAGCTACTACGCCTGGCGGCAGCGGCGTGGGCAACCGACTCCGGCCTGGGAGCGGGCGGTGGTGCGGGCGTTCCAGCGCCACGGGCGGCGCTACGGCACGCGTAGGCTGCGCGCCGAGCTGCAGGCTGAAGGCCACCCGGTAAGGCGGTGGCGCATTCGGCGCGTGCTCACCGCCCACGGCTTGCGGGCCCAGCAGCCCCGCTCGTTTGCGTGAGCGCACCACCGATTCGGCCCACGGCCGGCGCGTAGCCCCCAACCGGTTGCTGGACCAGCCGCGCCCCACCGCCCCGAATCAGGTCTGGGTCGGCGACATCACCTGCTTGCCCAAGCAGGGCGGCGGCTGGCTCTACCTGGCCGGCTGGCAGGACGCGTGCTCGCGCAAGGTGGTCGGGTGGGACGTGCGCGAAACCATGCCCAAGGACCTCGTGAGCGAAGCCCTGCGCCGGGCACTGGCCGTGCGCCAGCCGCCCCCCGGACTCGTCGTGCATTCCGACCAGGGCAGCCAGTACACGGCCACCCGCTTCCGCGACTTGCTGAGGGAGCATGCGGTTGAGCAAAGCATGAGCCGGCGCGGCAATTGCTACGACAACGCGCAAGCCTAGACCTTCTGGAGCCGGCTCAAGACCGAATTACTCGACGGCGGCCGCTTTGCCGGTCTGGAAGAGGCACGCCTCGAACTCAGCCACTACATGGCCTACTACAACGACGAGCGGCGCCACTCGGCCCTCGCTTATCGCTCACCCAACCACTTCGAAACCCATCTGCAAACAACATCCGAAGAGTGTCTAGCTTAGCTAGACCACCTCAAAGGTACCCACCTACACCTCTACTTTTCACTGGATCACCGAGCGGAGAAGCTTACAAATAGTGCCCAAAAAGTGGGCCTCAGAACGGGAAAGTTAGATTCCGGTCCACGCGGGCACTATTTGAATTGGACTTTCGTTTACATATAACTAAACTTCATGCCCTGTAAAGTATGGTTATAACTAAACTATCCGTATGTTTGTGACGTACAAACGGTACACGGCATCCTTGGTGTCGGATTACTTTACTTAACGCGGCTGCCAATGCAGAAAAAAATTAACGTCAAGATGACTCCCGAGGCGCGGGAGTTCATGAAGGCTTTGCCTTCGGAAACACGCAGAGAACTTGGTGTCACGATTCGACGGGTTCAGAACGGGGAGAAAGGAAGTTTCTTTAAGAAGCTGACCGATTCAGATGGGATCTGGGAATTCAAAGAGGAAGACGCCAATAACGCCTATCGCTTGTTTGCCTTTTGGGATTCAACTGGCGTCGAAGAAACACTCATTGTTTGTACCCATGGTATAGACAAGAAGTCTCCCAAGACGCCTAAGAAAGAAATTCAGAAAGCCGAGCGAATTAAGCGGGATCATTTCGGGAGTGATTCGTAACGCGACACTCACTAAGCAGGGGTTGGCTCACAAGAGCCGCCCCTGAAAATCCCGCTTACTCCGACGCAACAGAAGCACCAGCACCAGACACAGCACATGACCATGAAAGAGCAACAGAAAAACCAGAGACAGAGCGTCGTCGAGCACAAATCGCCTTTAGAACTGACTAGCTATAATGACTTAGAGGATGAGTTTTTTGGAGTTGTTGGCACTGCGGAAAGAGAGGCATACGATCAAGCAGTGGAATTAGCGCTCATTCCCAGCACTATTAAAGAATATAGAAAGAAGAACGGTTTGACTCAAGAGCAACTAGGCAATAAAATCGGTGTCAAAAAGGCACAGATTTCACAATTAGAGCGCAATGCCTCGAATGTAACTATTAGCACGTTGCAGCGTGTTTTTGGTGCACTTGGCACTGCTGTTAAAATCAAATTGGAGCCAGAACTCGCCCACTAGACACCACTCGCCGCAAGGCATCCGCGTTATTTATTAGCAGTTGCGTATTAGAATAGTTGATGAAAGCCCTGGCTTGACGGCCAGGGCTTTTCTATTTCACAGCATGCATCTTATGGCGCTGTTAACAGAATAAAAAGTAGTGGCGCAAACCCTAATAGCTATTTCCTCTGTCATGTCCCAATAACGGCCTGATAGCAAATGCTCTAGAGTCTTTGTTGAATGATTGATGTCTACACCAGCTTCATTGTTAAGTTAAGGCCAGCCGTAGCACAATTAGTTAAGTGCCACAGCTTGTGGTTTAGGGATTTAACAGAGACCATTGAACTCGTTAGCAGAAGGTGTCAGTGTATAACACAATGTAGCAACTGACTTCGCTGTATTGTGCGCTAACTGCCATCGTATGATTCACCGCACAGATGATGTAGGGGACCTTGAAAGTTTGAAAGAATTATTGAGTGTCAGCTTCTTGTAGTAAGTAATACCCGCTTTTGTGCAGTTAACAAAAGCCCCAACCTAACCTGGTTGGGGCTTTCTGCTTTAGCTCACCTTCATTAATGGACGGGTGCTATCTTGCTCATCCAGCATCTGGATGGTAGCCCGCTTCATGTCGTCGTCGACGTGCACATACTTCATAGTGGTGCTGATCTTGGAGTGGTCCATTAGTATCTGCAGCACATCCACTTTGCCGCCCCTTCGGATGAACTCGGTGCCGAATGTCTCACGCCCGACGTGGTGGTGCATGTTCGTTTCGATGCCCAGCTTCTGCGCGATGAGCTTTAGCACCCGGTTGGAGTGTTGGTCGGTGTAGTTATAAAAGCCGGCCAGCCCTTCCTCTCGACGGGCATCCTCCAAATAGCTGATGGCCTTGCGCGTGAGTGGCAGCATCATTTCGCGCAGCTTCTTTTCGTAGGTTTTCTGGATCTGGAACGTCAGCTCCTGGCCGTTCAGCTTGGCATACTGAATGGCTTTCAGGTCACCGAGGCTCAGGCTGCTGTTGCAGCTGAAGACAAACTTGCGCAGCACGCGACGCTGCACCGAGCGCGGTTCGCAGCGCTGGTAGTAGGCCTAGAGCAGCGACAGTTCCTCCGACTTCAGTGGCTTCCATTGGCCCTGCGCTGATTGATTGTCGAAATCGGCGTACGGGTCTTCGAACTTGATGCGGTCCTTCTTAGCCAGCGCGAGGTAAGTCTTCACATCCTTGTGCCGGCCCCAGATGGTGTTGATGGACTTGATGTGCTTCTTTAAGTAAGCGTCGAAATCATCGGCAAAGCGTTGGTTGAGGCTGTAGAAGGGGAGGGTAGGGCGGAAGGCCTTCAGCGCATATCAGACTGCTCAGGTGGTTTTTGCGGGTGTTCTCGCTGATGCCCTGTTTGTGCGTTTTGCCCTTGCGGTACCGCTCGTAAATCTTGGCTTCCATGTAAGCCACGAAGTCTTTCTTGCTGGCCTCGGTGTTGTAATCGAGCAGGAAGCCCTCGGTGGTCAGCCCTTGCCCAGATAGGCGGTAGCCCACAATCGTAAACACCTGTTGATGCTCAAGTTATTAGGAATTTCCTTTAGTATCCCGTTGCCAAGCACGTTACCTTAGCATAAAAAAGTCGCTACTATGCTTAGTGGAAAGCTGGTTTTTCAGGGCCACAACACCTTTTTATGCCGCCACAGCTGGCTGAAGAAAGGGTACGACTTTATAGAGGCAGGCGGAGGGTTTAATGACGCTGATGCAGTGGTGAAGTTGGGTGTAGGTAAGAATATGGTGGACTCAATACGGTATTGGCTCCGCTCCTTTGGTCTTACAAATGAGGCAGATGAGCTACAAGCTGTAGCTCACGAGTTGCTGGGTCCTGACGGATACGATCCGTATCTTGAAGACAACGCAACCCTGTGGTACTTACACTACCTATTAGTTAAGACCGGCCGGGCTTCGCTCTATCATTTCGTGTTCAATGAGCTTCGCAAAGAAGGTTTCTCATTCAGCCGTGCTCAGCTGCAACAGTTCATCGTTCGCCGCAACAATGAACTAGGGGCTACCTCTCAGCTCAACGCCAATACGCTTGATTCTGACCTCACGGTGTTCATCCGCAGCTATGCGCCTTCCGGTAAGGACAAGGAGAAATACGATGTAGAGGAGGAGTCAAATGGTTTGTTGCAGGATCTAGAGTTGCTGACCATTACTAAAAATGATGGTATCCGCTACCACATCGAAAATCTAGAACGGCGAGAAATTCCGTGGCAGATAGTATTGCGCGCGATTTTGGAAAATGAGCATTTTGGCGAGACTATCAGTTTCAACGATTTGGAAGTTGCACCTGATTCACCCGGCTTGCTATTCGCGCTGAACGAGAAAGGCCTCTTCCACAAAATTGAAGAGATGAAGGCCCATTTCCCGACGGCCATCATCTACTCCAGCACGGCCGGTAACCGGGTGCTGACGATCAAAAGAGAATTAATTAACCTCGATGAGGTAATGCAGCAGTATTATGGCCACCTCGTTTAGTCCATCGGTTAACATTGTACGGGATGAAGCGCAGGAGCTTTTATACATCCCCACCCGCAATGCTCAGACGATTTTTGGGCAGATAGTCGACAACTACCTCTCTGGGATTCACTGTTTCAACATTGTTGGGGCATACGGCACAGGTAAATCAGCCTTTCTATGGGCTTTTCAGCAGACCCTTACCAAGCGTAATGAATACTTCCATGCCGAGGCAGGCTTTAAAAACGTCAAATCATTCCGCTTTGAGCATTTCGTTGGGCAGTACGCTTCGCTGAAGCAAACGCTGGCTCAGCACTTCTTGGCCGATGACACCAACGATACGCCCTCTTCGGCTATCATTGAAGCAATAGACCAAGAGTACCAGGCACTGGCGAAAAAGAAGTTTGCTCTCGTGCTCATCGTCGATGAGTTTGGGAAATTCTTGGAATACGCATCCAAGGAGAACCCGGAAGAAGAGCTCTACTTTATTCAGCAGCTGGCTGAGTATATCAATGATGCCAACAAGGATATACTCCTTCTAACTACTGTTCACCAGGATGTTAGTTCTTACTCTCTTGGGTTGACTCGTATGCAGCGCTCTGAGTGGGAGAAGGTAAAAGGGCGGTTGAAGGAACTCACTTTTAACGAGCCGGTAGAGCAGCTGCTTGCTTTAGCTGCGAAACAGCTGTCCACTACTCAAGCCACAGTACCCGCCACGGCCAGAAACGAGCAGCTTTTCAAGGCCATCAAAGCGGCTCATGCATTTCCTCTGCGCGATTATGGTACGGCTGAGATGCAACAGCAGGTATGGCCTCTTGATTTACTCTCGGCAGGGGTATTAGTACAGGCCTTGCAGCGCTATGGCCAAAACGAACGCTCCCTGTTTACGTTCCTGCGGTCGAACGACTACCTGGGTATTGAGCAGCACGGCGCGGAGGGTGTGTACTACAGCGTAAGCCATGTTTACGACTATTTGAGTTACCATTTCTACTCATTACTGACGTCGCGCTTCAACCCGGATTTTACCCGTTGGTCTAGCTTGAAGGCTACTCTAGACCAGCTGGAAAAATACTTCGACGATGAGGTGAGCCTTGCTGCGGCCCGACAGCTTGTCAAAACCATTGGTCTACTGTCCATTTTTGCGCCTGCCGGCGCCGAAATCAGTGACGAGCTGTTAGAAACATATGCTCAGGTTAGCCTGGGCCTACCTTCGGCAGCTGCTACCATCAAAAAGCTGGAGCTACATAAACTGATCCGGCTAGTACGGCACAAGAACAGCTATATCCTGTTTGAAGGCACCGACTTGGATATTGAGCTTGCTATTGATGAGGCCGGATCCTTAGTAGAGCAGGTGACAGACGTAGCTACCAGGCTGCGTGAGTTTTTTACATTCCCGTATATCGCTGCCAAGCAGGCTTCATACGAGACTGGTACGCCCCGCGTGTTCGAAGTTCGCATGACGGATGACGTTTTGCTTGAAGAGCCACAAGGCGAAATTGATGGCTTTGTCAATCTGATTTTCTCCGATACCATCACTCCAGCAGCGCTCCGGAAAGCTGTGGGTGATCGGCAGAGCGCCGTCCTGTATGGTATCTACCGTCGTTCGGGCGAGATCAAACGCCTCATCCGTGAGATTGATAAAGTGCGTCAGGTCCGAAAAGAAAACCTGAACGACAAAGTAGCCGTGCGGGAGCTTGATGGTATCATTGACCACCAAATTGCTCTACTCAATCATTACGTTCTGGATAGCCTGTACCATGCCGATGGGAACATTACTTGGTACTTCAACGGGGCCGCTGAGGTTAATTTTAACAACCGCCGGTCATTCAACCGCTGCTTATCCAACATTGCACAGGAAGTATACTCGGCTGCTCCTACCTATCGTAGCGAGTTAGTAAATCGTACCAAGCTGTCGACGCCTATTCTGACGGCGCGCAAAAACTTCATTCGGGCGCTATTCAATAAATGGCAGTACCCCGATCTGGACTTTCCTACCAAAAACTATCCGCCCGAAAAGACCATTTACCTGTCGCTGCTGCAGGATACAGGTATGCACGGCCGATTTAACGGTGAGTATGCTCTTATGCCGCCCACAGCGCCTACATTCCAGCTTTTGTGGGCGGCTTGCGACAATTTCCTGCAACAATCACAGGAGGGCAAGCTGAAGATTTCGGAGCTAATGAATCTGCTACTGCGCAAGCCATTCAAGCTCAAGCAGGGCTTCATTGACTTCTGGGTGCCTATTTTTCTCTTCATCCGGCGTCATGAGTTTGCGCTTTACGGTGAAGAAGGGAAGTACATTCCCGACCTGAACCCCGAGGTGGTGGATCTGTTCACCAAGAGCCCAGCGCTGTATTCGGTTAAGGCTTTTGAGCTTCTTCCTGAAAAGCTGGCGTTGTTCAATGAGTACCGGGAAATGCTGCAGCTGGGCACTATTGAGCGTCTCTCCAACAAGACGTTCATTGAGTCAATCAAGCCCTTCCTGACGTTCTATCGTCAATTGCCTGACTATGCCAAGCGCACACGCAATCTGCCTGCACCAGCCCTCAGGCTCCGCGAAACCATTGTAACGGCTAAGGACCCCCAAGCAGCATTTTTTGAAACGTTTCCAGGGGCTCTGGGCTTTGCGCTTCCTGCTCTACAGCAGGATGCAATTACCCGTGAACGGTACGTGCAGGCGTTACAGCACAACATCGGCCTCATCCGGCAAGCGTATCCTGCTTTGCTGCTGCGTATGGAGCAAGCCATTAGCAGTCATATAGTAGGTAAATCCGTTGAGTTTGAGCAGTACAAACGTGCCTTGCAGGAACGCTTCCGAAGCCTAGAGCCGCATCAGTTACCTAAGGAGCTGGTCGTGTTCCGTGAGCGTGTTATGTCTAAGCTCGATGACCGGGAAGCTTGGCTAAATTCCATGGCCACGGCCTTACTCACCAAAAGTCTAAAGGACTTCGACGATACCGACGAGCGTATTTTTCAGGATAGGTTTGTACAGCGTATTCACGAGCTCGATAACCTCTGCGAGCTGACCAAAACCGTCATCGACCCCGAAGCTGAGGATATTGTCCGTGTGGGCATATCCATGTTCGGCACCAAGGAACGGGCCCGCGTTATTCGTCGGCCCAAGCAAACTAGCACCGCTGAAAAGGAGTTGGAAAGTAAAATTCGTGACCTGCTAGGCGACGACAAACCTAGAAGTTTGGCTATTTTGGCTCGCCTTTTACAGGAGCATCTATAGAACACCCATGCGAAACAAGCCTCTCCGGCACGTATTAGGCATTTCGGGCGGCAAAGACAGCGCCGCTTTGGCCATCTACTTGCGCAAAAAGCACCCTGAGCTAGATTTAGAATACTATTTCTGTGATACGGGCAAGGAATTACCAGAGACTTATACTCTGATCAGTAATCTGGAAAACTACCTGGGTAAGAAGATAATCCACCTGAACGCGGCCCCCGATAGTCCCGAAGATTCTTTTGACCACTTTGTGAAAGTGTACGGGGGATACTTGCCTTCATCTAGCGCACGGTGGTGCACCAAGAAGCTGAAGCTGGAACCCTTCGAACAGTTTGTAGGCGACGACCCGGTTGTGTCCTATGTTGGCATCCGAGGCGACGAAGACCGTGAAGGCTACATTTCACGCAAGCCGAATATTCAGTCCATATTCCCTTTTCGGCGCAACATCTGGAGCGAAGACGTCATTCAAAAAGTACTCCAGGCTGATGCCTTGCCCCGCTTAAGTAGCCTCTACCGGGAAATGGCTGACCTGGCTCAACAGCCGCGCCTACTTCCTGTGGTGGAAATGCCTCTAGCCCGCGGCTTCAACCAGACGCAGAAGCTTAATGCACTGCTCGATGTTGATGTACGTTTGTTTAACCGCGTGGTATTTGCCATGCTGCGTGACACTGCTTACCCATTGGCACAGGCTTCCGAGTTTTCCCTTGTCGACAACGAGGATAACTTGGTTCGTGCCGATATCTTTCATGAATTGCGCACTAGCGGGGTAGGCGTACCAGCCTATTATGAGAAGCGCACATTCGAAGTAGACGGGCAAAAAGGTGAGTATGCACGCAGCCGCTCTGGCTGTTATTTCTGCTTTTTCCAACAGAAAATAGAATGGGTGTGGCTGTATGAGCAAGATCCAAAAACCTTTGCAATGGCAAAGGCATACGAAAAAGACGGTTACACTTGGATGGAAGAGTCACTAGATGACCTTATCAAGCCAGAACGCATCCGACAAATTAAGCTGGATGCTTTAGCCAAACAACGAAAAAGCAAATCTTCCAATAGCGCTTTCCTCCTTGATAACCTCGATGATGAGGAAGAAGTAGGATGTGCTGCATGTTTTATATAGGTCCTTTAATACATGAAAGCAGAAACTACTACTTGGACAATTTCTGAGCTACACAAAAACATTGATACTATAAATCCAGCTCCTCAATATCAGCGTGCGCCTGTTTGGAGGCTAGAGAAAAAGAAGCTACTTATCGATTCAATACTAAATGGATATGATTTGCCTAAGTTCTATTTTAGGCATACTCCCCAAAACCCTACATATAAATATGAAGTTGCGGATGGTCAACAGAGACTAAATTCCATTGTTGAATTTGTAAATGATAGAGTAAAGCTCGATGTCGTTGAGATTGAGGGTATTGAACACAAAAATCTATATTATTCCGATTTGACAAGAGAACAAAAGGCCAAGTTATTAAGCTATAAGCTGAGTGTGTCAATTGTGGAAGAGGCTACTAGTAGTGAAATCAGAACACTATTTGCGAGACTGCAAATGGGTGTGAACTTGATACCTGTTGAATTAAGACATGCTTTAGCAAGTAATCTTGGATTCATGATCCAAAGTGTGGTTGAAACTCATACTTTCTTTAAAAATAGCAGAATTTTGGAAAGCAGATATAAACATCAGGATTATTTAGACCATGCCGTTTGTTTAGTTTTTTATGGTGAAACCAAACCATTGAATGCTGCTAGCTTAAAAAGCCTATACACTAACTTTGCTGATATTGATGCAAATGAGTGTATGCCCGAGTTTGCAAAAATTCAAAAAGTTCTGTTATGGATGGATCAAATAAATGCTCATGCAAAAGGTGTTTTCAAAAATAAATGGACATTTGTGGATATGTTTTATATGTTATTCTTAAATCATGATCGTATCAAGAAAGTGAAAGCATCTAACATAGCTCAAAAGCTCTTGTCATTTGAAGTTAGGCGAAAAAAATACAATAAAAATCCAAAGGAACTTCTTGAATCACCTAACACTTTCAATGAGTATACATTTGAATACATAAATGCTTTCAATCGTGATGGCGGAGACAAATCTAACTTTATGACTCGCAATAAAGTTTTTAGTTATATGTTAAACAATTTCAATTATTTCGAATATAACTAATATGGCAGTTACTATACCTAAAGACCTCATTGAGGCCATAAGGAACAACCGTTGCGGATTGTATATAGGGGCGGGTGTGTCTGAGGGGGCTGGGTTACCTGGCTGGCCCAAACTACTTGAGCAATTAATAGACCTCGCGAAAGAGGTCGCAAACCTCTCGGAAGAAAGAGCCGAAGAATTTAGGAAACTTGCTCCAAACCCTACAAGATATTTGATGCTTGCTCAAGAGCTTAAGGACATTTTGCCGTCTGAACTTCCAGAGCATATCAAGAAAGTATTTGATGACAAAACAAAACAACCTACGGCGACACATGACGCGATACTAGAGATTAAGCATAAATTCATAGTCACAACAAATTATGACACTTTAATAGAGAAAGCTTATGTGCGTAAAACTGGCGACTTTCCTACAGTATTGAGTTACAAGGATGCGTCTACAATAAATTATAATATAGTATCAGGAGAGCCTTTTATTCTCAAAGCACATGGTGATGCAAGAAGTGCTCCGCAGGACATAGTAATTACAGAGAAAGATTATCGAAATATAATATATAACCAGAGAGGATATCAAAGTGTATTGCAATTGATGTTTTCTTTTTACAATGTTTTGTTTATCGGCACTTCATTGAATGATCCAGAGCTGAATTTATTATTAGGATTTATTCATAATATTTTCCATGGCGGTTCTCCTAATCATTATGCATTGATTAGTAAGGACAACCTCACTAATATTGAGGTTGATCGGTGGCGCAAAGATTTTAAGGTTAATATAATTGGTTATGATCCTAAGAACGGCCATGAAGAATTGTTGCATATTGTGCAACAATTGAAAGATGTTTAATCGACAAGCCCCTGCATCATTTCTTCCATTCCTCCGAAATTCAGAATAAAATCTGAGTAGAAGTTTTCAAACAGGTCTTTGATGTAATCAGCTACATCTACTGGATCTTGCTCACCAGCTTTAGCCTGTGTTATTTGATACTTCCGATTCTTGGTGATGCTATACAGAAAAAGGGTATGCATATAAACTGCCGTCCAATACTTGCGTGCAGTTACTTCTAGTTGTTGCTCGTTAATATGGCGGTACTTGCTGCGGAAGTTCTTCAGCACAGTACTGTCCATGTTGATGTAAATCTTCTCGAGACTGTCACCTGAAGCCATTGGATGCACTACCGTCTTATGGTTGACAGATATACCCTGCGCCTCCATTTGGTCCCAAGTAGCTGCGCCCTCTTTGGGCTCCTGATACATAAAAACTGGATCAGGTAGACCTTGTAAAGGTTCTTCTTCGAGCTGGGGTGCCGGTTTAGGTGGAGCTTCTTTGTCAGCAATTTTCACCCAGAATATTTCCTCTAGCTCTTGGCCGGGCGCCGTGAGGGACACTTTCAGCTTCACAGCGTCGCCAACCTGGGTATCCTGATTTGGGCTCATCGTAACGCGAATGTTACCATCCTGCGGGCTGCTCACATTCACGTTTAGCACCTCTTCCACTCGCGTGGGGTTGCTTTCGAGCACACCGCCTTTGCCAGTAGCACGTTTCGTATCGAGCAAGGCTATCCTCAATTCGCCTGGTTCATCCACCCGGTTGAAATATTGATTTTCAACGTCTGTAGTGAAGCGGATGGTTTTCTCACCGCCCAGTGGAATGCCAGTAAGTACTTTGTCGCCGTCGGGACTGCCTTTCACCTTGAAAAACGAAGGGAAACGCTGTGGCTTGAAAGGTTCTGGCTGTGGTTTGGAGGACGCTTTCTTTTCCGGTTTGTCCTTTTTTTCAGGCTGTGCCTTCTTCTCGTCTAGCTTAAAGGTGCTACCGAGCAGCTTTAGCAGATCTGGGTTGAGCTGAATGTTCTTGGTTACATTCTTCAGCAGGTCCTTAGAGTCGGTACCGTCAACCGAGATAGCATCCTTCCGCTTCTTCTCAATTTCGGCCAGCCTTCCACCTGCCTTACCCAACTTAGCGGCTAAGAACTTTCGCAGCTCCCGCGTTTCTTCTCCATCCTTCAGCCGGTCCCGCGAGGCCATGAATAGCTCCTTGCGAAACTCATAGCTCATATTGGTGCAGTCTATATGCAGCAGCAAATGGTTCTTCAGCAGATTGAGCTTGAGCGCCCGGGTAATAAACTCCGAAGAATAGTGTCCATGCACCTGCCCGTTCATAGAGAAAAGCACGGCCATGTTGTTCTTGAAAAACTCCCGCTGGATAGAGTCCCGCGTGTCCTTTGCTGATTTGCCGCCGACCTTTGTATTGAACACATACCCTGATACCCTCATTTTGCCAAACAGCGCATCGGTATAGTCCTCTACAAAGTTCAGCTCCACATACTCCTTGTCGTCCTGCTCTAAGCGGCGCTTCAACCCAAAAAGAGGCCGCTCTAGGTTATTATCCTTGGGGTACCGCTCCTTCGTGTCAACCGTCAGCACCGGTAGCGCCGGCTCAAACAGAAACTCATTGAGGCTTTGATTAAGGTCGCGAGAAATAACAGACCGGGAACCCTCCGGCAGCCCGTAGGAGTAGAGCTTGATAACAGAGCCGGTTGTAAACGAACGGCCCACCAGACCTAGATCCAGTTCCGTAATAGGGAAGGACGGAATCTGGCCGTCCAACACTAAGAATTCGTACCATGTGTTCTTTCGTGAGCCTTGCTCTTCTTTGGTCAGGGGATGCTCCCGGATCAATGTAAAGCCTAGTGGCCCAGTGCCATCATAGCGCCGTGAAGCTACAAGTTGATAACCCCGCTTGCCGCAAAACACAATAGCGCCACTACCGCCCATGTTGTACTTGCCCTGGACAAAGTGGATTTCGTTCTTATTGCCACGCAGCAACGATAAAAACGTGTCCTCGAACTTCTCGGGGTGCTGTCCTTCGCCATTGTCGTAAATGGTGAGCGACGTATTCATTCTAGCACCAGAAGCAACAATTTGTATGTTCTCCGCCTGTGCCTTGCGGAACGAGCTAAGGTCCCACTTATCCGCCTGGCCCGAGTAAAATTGTTTCACGGCCGCCTCCATCGTTTTGGGGGCCGTTCCATTCTTCGGGTTGATTCCTGCCTCATAGCATTTACGCATGAGGGTAGCATCAATGGAGTTGGTTATCTTCTCCACAAGCGCCGCAATAGGCGAAGCCTGCTGGTTTTCAATCACCCCATACATATTCTCGCTCCCACCCAGTGGCTTCCAATTGGAAGGAGGAGCGAAGATATCTGCATTCTGTAGTATAAGTTTCTCTACTGCCTGTTCATCAGGACAGTTGAAAAGTTTAAGGAATAGTGCTTTAAGATCAGGTTTTTGCGAATCAAATAATCCCATTGGATTGCTAAAGTGCTGTTCTGACGAGTTTAGAAAGGTATAGATAAGAAGTAGACAAATCAAAGTACGCTCTCATGTTTGCAACTTTATTTCACTGAAAGATTCAAGTTCGTAATAGTATGCCGATAGCTTACGCGCTTACAGCAAATTCGCGAAACGCTAGGCCTCGATCAAACGGGTGCAGCTGTCCGATTATCCAGCGCCATTAACTTGGAAGCCACGGGTGCTTCGTTTATGAATCGGCTATAAAGGGTACAATATCATAGCCCAAGATATTGTGCTGCATTAAACCTCTTCACATCATCTAATCGCGCATAACGTTCAATCATCGCATCTGTCTTCTGCTTAGTTTGGTTTTTGATTGCCTTGTTCGATTGTCCAGCCTCTACGGCCACTGTTACGAAGGATGCACGCAAGGAGTGAGCGGTGTAAATGGCCCCCAAATGTCTTTGTACTAAATCGTTTACACTTTGATCGCTTAGACGGGCCCTTCCAGGTTGAGCTGGACGCTCTTTATTGCCACGGCTCATGCGCGTAAATAAAGGCCCAGTAGTTTGGCCTAAGCATTCAACCCATTCCTGCACTGCCCTTACAGGACAATAATCCGCGCTGGGAGCATAAAAGACAGCTTTTTCTTCCTCCTGACCATACTGGTTAGTCTTGCTGCGCTGCAGGTGAATTACCAGAGCTTGGCGAGTCAGTTCGACATCTTCGACATTGAGCGCCACCAGTTCTGACCGACGAAACGCACCAGCAAAGCCCAACAACAGCACTGCTCGATCCCGGAGTCCAGTGGGAGTTGTCAGGTCCATTGCCCGAATAGCTTGCTTCAACTCCGCCACAGTAAAAGCCGGTGCCTGGCGTTGACGCTTACCAACCACGCGCGCAATGCCGTCCAGCACCACGTTCAACGCTTCGTGGTTCGTAGGCGAAGTCTGGCCAGCGAGTTGATGAAGCTTACTAATAGCAGCCACATGCCGACGAATGGTAGCCAGCTTCAATCCACGATCCGCTAGCTGCGATACATACGCTGCAACGGTCGTCACATCTGCCGGCAGGTGCACTAGCTGGTGGTGCTCGCAAAAGTCTTGAAAGCTCCGCAAGTCAGCTGCGTACCCACGTTTGGTATTCTCCGCACCGTGCAGGCCCGCCTCGACGTACCTGGCCACCGAGGGCGGCAACTCCACCAACGCATGATTCCGGGTGGGCACGACCACTGCAAGCTGAGCTGACTTTTCCATGCGCTACATTATAAAGCAGTACCGACGAATTTTCACGCCGAAAATACTCCTTTTCAACTTAGTACCGATAAGTGAGTATTATCGGTACTAAGTTGATAGATTATAGCATTGAACGCTTGAACTATGTTGCTTCGCTAGCTTCCCAATAGGCAGCAAGAGGGCTCCAATGCTGCCCACGCTCTGATGCTTTCGCAAGACGAGCCCTCAGCTGGGTCTGGCAACTAAACCTCAACCTTTTAGTTGCCAGACCCGTCAGCGGTAGAACGGCTTATCTCGCGCGACAACGCGCGGAGTTGATGCGGTTAGGGTCTTGATCAGCCTTTCACGGGCTTGGCTTTGGGCGCCGGCAGTTCGGCCAAGGATACCCCAACCAGCTCGCTGAGCCAGCGGCTGTCCTCGAGTTTGTCGTCGATCAGGAAAGCCGGTTTCGCGCCGTCGTACGGGGCTTGTTCGACTACCTCGCCCAGGAATGCCCGGCCGGCCTTGGTGGGCTTGAGGAACAGCTGGTTGTCGCACACCAAGCCAAACAGCTTGCCGCCGGCGTACAGGCCGTATTCGCCGAACAGCTTTTTGGCCGACACATCCAGTGCGCCGGCCAGCTGCCCGGTTACAAAATCAACGAAGCTCGGGGTGGTGGCCATCTAAATGGTAGGGAGAATTGCGGCGCAAGATAACGGCGTCTGCCACTTGACTCAACCTTGCTCAGAGACAAACCCGCCGCGCGTCAGCGCTCCGCGGACGCCGACGACCAACCCCGGTGGGCGTACCTGGCAGTTAATCCAGCAGGCGAGTACCGGATGGAAGTGCAGCCAAATGCGGGCGCAGGCTACAGCAGCGGTGATTGGGCCTTTGACGGCTACTTTGCCCACCAACAACGGCAAAGTTGATTAGTAGAGCAGAGCACTCTCCCACAACAGCACTTTGCCCTTCAACGCCGATAACAGCACCAGGCCGACCCGGATTGTGTCGGATACGGCGGCGGTAGTTACTTGCTGCTCCGCTTGGAGCGCCTGGGGCAGCCATCGTTGCGTCTGGCCGAGCCAATGATCGTAGCCGGCCCGGTAAGCGGGCTGGCCACTCAGCTGGTGCAGCTTGGCGTACAGGGTGGCCAGCCCGGCGGCTCCCCGCTGCCACCCGGCGGTAGTTACCAAGGTCTCCGCCGTTGAGGTGCGCAGCAGCGCATTAAGCCCTACCAGCTCCGCGGTCTTAAATAACTCCTGGTCGTCAAACAAGGCGGCAGCTTCATAAAACAAGAGGGCGAGGCCTAAGTCGCCGCGCTGCCAGCTTAGCTCGGCGCTAAAGGCAGGTTCGCCCGCCGATCCGCGCAGCTCGTAGGGAAACACGGAGTAGTGACCCGCCTGAAAATCAACGGACTGCCGGGCGCTAAACAGCAGCTGCAGGCTTACCCGCAGGTGCTGGTCCAGGCCGGGAACGGCTACCCCGTCCCGGTGCAGGTGCAGCAGCAGCAGCAGCTCGCCAGCTAATCCCCCGTTTAGGCCCAGCGGTACCGCCTGCCCCGGGCAGAAAACCAGCGGGGGCAGTCCCCCTTCGAGCAGCCGCCACAGCAGCGGCTCGGACATTGGGCGGCGTAAGTTCAGGTAGCGCAGGCTGCGAAAGTAAGCTCGTCGGTTTTCGCGGGAGGCAGTCTGGCTTAACTGGACGGCTCGCTGCTGCACCTGCTCATCGAGCTGTGCAAGCTGGGCTGCCGCCCCGGGCAACGCTACCCCTTCCGCGCTCCAGGCCGCTTGCAGCCAGGCGGCTGCGCAAAGCGTATCCAATTGCCAGGCCAGCAGCGAAGGCAGCAGTTCATCGAGCTGTTCGGGCAGCCGCCGGTACAGGCGCTGCGTTAACGCAGGATCCGCGGGCCGGTTCAGGCTTTTATCTACGCAGTAACCATAGACTGCCAGTTCCCCCAGCGGGGCCGCGCTAATCTCGGTGGCCCGCAACAGCCAAGCGTGCACCATTTCCCAACTAAGCCTCAGGCCCTGTCCTTCCTCAAGCGCCGGAGCGCTGATGTACGGGCCTTTGTCGGCAGGCTCAGATGGGAAAGTAATGGGCATGGCACTACGGCGGACCGGTAAGAAAGTAACCCGCGGGGCCGGGAATCCAGCGTCCCAGGACCCGACGAGCAAACGGGTGAACCAGCTGCGAGACTTAAAAGCTGGAGAGTACGCTGGTGACTGAATCGGTGCCCGAACTGCTGCCGGCGCGCTTACCGGTTTGAGCCGGGGCAAAGCGCGTTACGACGGTCTTTACTAACTGGAATTTAGGAGCTGCTTTGGGGCTTTTCATCGCGGCTGAAGGTTGGAAAGGGGTTGAGGCACAGCGGGGCGCTGTTGAATTCAAACCTAGTTTCCTCCTCAAGCCGGGTGAAAAAAATTACACCAACCCGGCTTTTGGCAGTACCAACCCGGCGCAACGAACTCTCCACTCAACGCTTGCAGCCGGGGAAGCTTCCGGTCCTAATTTCGCCGGATGCAATTAACCCTTACCCGTTGGCGGCGCGCGCTGCGCCGGCCGGTTGTTATTCACGTGCTGATTTGGGTTGGCTTCACGCTCTACGAACAGGCCACGTTCCTGTTCATGAACGGGGCCACCAACGGACTGGCCGCCGTTACGGCCAACTACCTGCTTAATGCCGCCTTTTTTTACGCGAACAGCGCGCTGTTGCTCCGCCAGGTTGCGCAGAGCCGTTATGTGAGTTACGCCCTTTTGGCCCTGCTGGCTTTGGCCGTTTACGCCCTGCTCCGCACCGGGCTCAACCTGCACCTGGGTCCCCTGCTGGGCTGGTCTTTGCCGGCCGCGGTGACCTACAAGAACCTGTGGGTTACCTCGGTGTACCGGGGCTCGTTTTTCTTGTTTGCCTCCCTTGGCTACGGGGCGGCCCGCTACGCCCTGCAGCTGGAGCGCCAGCGCCGCTTGCAGGAGATGCAGCTGCGCCACACGGAGAACAGCCTGATGGCAGCCAACCTGGCTTTTTTGAAAAGCCAAATCAACCCCCACTTCCTGTTCAACTCCCTGAACTTCCTTTACTCCCAGGTGTACCCCCACTCGGATTCCGCCGCCCGAGGAATTTTGCTGCTCTCCGACCTCATGCGCTACGCCCTGCAGGACGACCACAACGGCAAGGTGATGCTGACCGAGGAGGTGCAGCACCTGCAAAACTACATTGCCCTGAATCAGCTGCGCTTCAACCAGCAACTGCAAGTGGATTTTGCGGTCCGCGGCAGCGTGGAATACCGGATGATCCTGCCCTTGGTGCTGATCACCTTCGTGGAGAACTGCTTTAAGCACGGGGAGCTGGCGGACCCCGCGAATCCAGTTCTCATTCGCTTAAGCGTTGAGCAGGACCGGCTCACCTTTCAGACGCGCAACAAAATCCGGCGGGGCCCCAAGGAAAAGAGCACCGGCATCGGCCTGGTTAACACGCGCCGGCGCCTGGATATGGTATACCCCAACCGCCATAACTTGCACGTGGCGGAAGACGCTGGCTTTTATACGTGTACCCTAACTATGGAACTGTAACCCATGATTACCTGCCTGATTGTTGACGACGAGCAAGGAGCTATCGATATCCTGCAAGCCTACATTAGCAAAACTCCCTTTCTGGAACTGGTAGGCGCCTGCACCAACCCGATCGATGCCCTGGACCTGCTTCGCAGCCGGCCGGTGGATTTGCTGTTTTTGGATATTCAGATGCCCCAGCTTTCGGGGCTGGCCTTCATGCGCCTGCTGCAAGGCAAAACCAAAGTCGTTCTCACGACGGCTTACAGCGAGTTTGCCGTGGAAGGCTTTGAGCTTGATGCCCTCGACTACCTGCTCAAGCCCATCGCGTTTGAGCGCTTTCTCAAGGCGGCGCAAAAGGCGCTCAACGCCTCGCTGGAGCCCACGGGCCGGTGGAAGCCGGTCGAGCAAGCCGACGACTACATCTTTGTCAAGACCGAGAGCAAGGGCAAGATGACTAAGGTAAACTTCGACGAAATCGTGTTTGTCGAAGGCATGAAAAACTACGTTTCCATCAATACCCGGGAGGATCGCATCGTCACCTTACTTAACATCAAAGCCCTGGAGGATCGGCTACCGGCCAAAAAGTTTATCCGGGTTCACAAGTCATACATCGTATCGCTGGACAAGATCCGGGCTCTGGACGGCAACCAGATCCTGTTCAAGGACATGAAGGCCTACGTCCCGCTGGGCGAAACCTACCGAACCGCCTTTTTCGACGCGCTGCAGGAAAAAGTCATGGGCGGCCGGAAGTAGCCGCTTGGCTGCCGGAGCTCACCTTGCTTGCCGCGCCCGGCAGGAATCGTAATGCCGGAAAAGGAAATCGTAGAGCACCAGCTCGTGCAGGCGGGCATCGGCGGGGATAACCCGGTTGAGTAGCATGTGCACGTAGCTGCTCAGCAGTGATCCCAGGGCAACCTCCGGCGGGTGCTCGCGCAGCTTTCCGCGGATGGCGGCGGCCAACGCTTGCAGCTGCCCATCGGGCGCCGCCGCCGGGAAATCCCTGGTCAGCGCCTGGCTTAAATCGGGGCGCCACTCGCGGTATTTTGCGTCAAGTTGGCGCTTCAGCTCTTTGCCAAGCTGAAATTCCGCCGCGAAGGCTGCCTTTAAGCTGCGCAACAGCTCGAGCTTGTTGTCCAGCGGCAGGTTAAAGGCCTCCAGCAGCTCGTCAACGGCCCGCACGCCCCAGAGCCAGCACCGGGCTTCATCCTCGGGCCCCGCCGCAACCAGGTAATCCAAATACGCCTGGCTTTGCTGATGGAAGAGGTGTTCGCTTAGCTCTATAGTGCTGGGGCCGTAGCGTTCGAGCTCCCGGTTGTAGGTGTCGGTTTGTTTTTTCCAGACGTACCCGTAGTCTAGGCAAGGCTGCAGGTAGTCCCGGACCAGCTGCACAACCTCCCCGAGACGCTTCACCTGCGGCAGGTGCAGACGTAGACGCAAGTGGCTGTCGGGATCGGCGTACCGCACGAAAAACCAATGATTGATGAGCTTGCGCTTTTCCAACTCGGCGACCAGGGGAGCCACCGCTTCGCGCAGGACGCGATTGGCCATTTTCGGCCCGCAGTACAGCTTGTAGTAGAGCCACTCCGATCCCAGGGAGAACTTACGCGTTGGCGCGGAGGAAACGGAGCCGGCGGAGGGCCATGCCCGCTTCGCCTCGTAACAGGGAGCATGCCGTACCAACAAGGCAATGAGCTGCGAGGGGTAGGGTCTGCCCTCGCCGTCGCGGGCCAGGCTGCTATCCGGCTCAAACAGAAACTCCTTGAGCTTAATGGTCGACTGCCCGCGGATGCTTTCCAGCCAGGCCTCCACCAGCAGGGGATTTTCCGCGTCAACCAGCAGCTCATTGTCCCCCTCGGCCAGGGTAAAAAACCGGGGCAGCCGCCAGCGCTCGCGGAATGCCTGCCAGTGGCTGGCCCGCTCGGCGGCCCCCGCGGTACTCAGGACCTGGAACTCGGCGGCGGGCAGGTGCCAGCTGGCCGGCTCCAGCACCACTGACTTGTAAGTCAAGCGGGGCAGGAACGGGGCGGTCACCCCCACCGTCTCCCAGTTAAACTTCAGGCTGGTTTGCAGCCCCTCGTGCTGGAGGCTGCACAGGAACTCGTACACGGGCAGGCTTCCCCCAGCGTAGTTGTGGGCGGTACCCAGCAGCGGGATGATGCGTTGGCCCGAGCGCCGCGAACGCAGCACTAGCTGCCCCTGGCGAAGGGAAAGCAGCAGATCCTGGACGGGCACCTGTTCCGCCGCCGGCAGCAGCGACTGGGCCAAGTAAGGAATCTCCAGCGCGCGAAAGCTGGGCCGCTGCAGGATGTTGCCCAGGCGCCGGCCCGGCAGGTGGCAGAGCTCGGCAAATGCAACGGAGGGGTTGTGGGCCTGTTCCAACCGGGCTACCTGCCGAACAATGCCGTCGATCTCCGGCACTGCGTGCGCAAAGCGCCCCAGCAGGTTAACCGCGCTGGAGCCACCGACACTGTCGAGCAGCACGCGCCCCCCGGTTAGCGGGCGAAACATTACGCCCAGGGAGGCCGGTAAGGGAGCCGCCGCGGGTGGCAAGCGCTGCACCTCAGCCGGGCTGAGGTCAACTGCGTAAAGCTGCAGCTGCTCCGCCTCGCGCAGCTTCTGGCGGAGCAGCTGCGGCAGCTCGCCGGCGGGCGGCGCGGCGGCTGCCGGGCTCCCGCCCAGCGTGAGATCGTGGACCAGCGGGGAGTAGCTGCTTCGCCCCGTCGCGCCGTACCCAATCCCGCTTTCGGCGTCCAGCACCTGCAGCAAGGGTACCTCCTCGTCCTCGTAGCGCACCTGGAACTCACGCTTAAACTCTTCCAGCTGCGGGCTGCGCGGAACCGGCGCAAGGCGGGCCAGTACTTCCACGACCTCGAGCAGGCTCGCTTGGAGGGCGGCATCCACCCTGCCCGCTTCGTTGACCTTCAGCACGGCATCGGTTTGAAACAGTTTGTCTTGTTCGGGCGCTACCCCGAGCTGCTCCAGCAGCCCGGCAATGCGGGTGTAGCTGGTTACGGGAGCCGTGGGCTGCTGATCCAACTGGGCCAGCAGATCCGCCACGGCGGTAAGCGTTTGGCGGATGAAGAGCAAGCGCGGCTCCTCGGGCGCTTGGTCAGCGAGGCGGGAAAGCACCCCGAGCAGATGGGCAAAGTATTCGGGACCCGTGACCGTAGGCTCCAGCTCGCTGACCAGTACCTGCGCCGCGATGAGCGCATCGAGAAAAGCGGCGGCCTCCTCGCGTTCGCTTGTCTGCTCGGGGCTTAGCCGGGCCAGCAAGGCGCCGTAGTCCTCGTCTTCGTTGCAGGCGGCGAGCACCTCTTCCACCTGGGCATGGGCCTCCACGGAGCTGATTTGCTCCACCCGCCCGGTTGGCAGGTATTGGTACTCGATGTAGCGGATTTCTTCGCCGATCCGGTACCAGCTGCTATTGGGGCGGTAGCGAAGCCGGGTTCGCACGAAATCCTGCTCGCCCAGGTGCTGGGCCAGGGCGCAGAGGTAATGCATATCGAGGCGGGTATGCCGACGGTGCGCCTGCGCCGCCAGTTCTACCTGGCTACCCGCGCCCCAGCGCAGTACCCCGCAGCCGGCAAACAGCCCGAAAGGCGTACAGCGACTGCGCATGCGAATCAAGTAGCGCACCAGCGACCCGCGTACCCGGCTGAGGCGGCGCGGGTCAGTGAGCTCACCCCGCAGCAATTTCCCGCACTGCTCGTGTAAGGTTGGCGAAGCCAGGTAGAGCGCTTCCATAAACCCTTCATCCTCCAGGCAGGCCGCAAGCTGCGTTTCCGAGATGTCGGGATTAAAAGGCCGCAACGGGGCCCGCAGGATTAGCTCGGGCAGGAACTGATATAAGTCGGTCATTGAGCAGATAAGCTAGAAATCCGGCTTGGTATAGGCGCGGTTCGGAATAAGTCAAACAAACCAGGAGCTATTCGTCAAACCTGCCAACACCAAGGTTTACCGGCAGCAGGCTCGACGGCAAGTTAGCGGGCGGCGACCCTCGAAGCGCCAGGTAAGCCGGTAGGATGCTGCTTTCCCCATCCGCAGCGAGTCCGGGCTGAACCTGTACACCGGGCGACGACGCCCCGATCTATTCCAGGTTCCGAAAGGGCAGGCACTAATTCATGACTAGCCCCCTTGCCCGGGCATGCCAGGGCTCCGGGCGCAGGCGCAGGTCGTCTGCTTTTGATTACCCGCCTGGTAGCGGGGCCCGCGGGAAGGACTCATCCCCGCCCCGGCGAGGCTATTAACTCGACCCGGCAAGCGAGCGGATTTGTCCGCGCAACGGGCCGGTACGTCGCGGGCAAGCGGGTGTATATCCATGAAAATTGCCGCCGCTGAAGCCGTCGCTCACCTTTGTCATGTGCTCAGCGCCACGGGCACTTCCCGCCAACTAATCACTTTCTCTCTCACTACCTTATTCATCACCCAACCGCATGAAACACGCTAAACTCCTCACCCAAGCCTGCTTGACGGCAGCCACCCTGCTCGCGTTCGGCTGCTCGAAGGAAGCGGATGTAAAACCGCGCAATGAGGCCATGGGCCTGCGGCCTTCGACCTCGCTGCAGGAAACGCAGAATTACTACCTGGACGATCTGGCCCGCGTCATGGCAACCGTGCTGGCCAAAAATGATGCGGCCCGGGGTGCCCTGCTGGAAGAAGTATCCAAGCAATTCGACGGCGACTACGACGCCCGCTTTACCAGCCTGCTTGCGGTTAATGTTGGCGGCGCAAGCTTTGAAAACTTGCTTAACGAGGCGGGCCTGAAAACCAACCCCGCGGAAGTCGGCCTGTCGGTTGAGCAGTTCAATCGGATTGTCGTGTCCATTCCCGTGCTGCAGGAAAGCTGGAGCAAGGTGCATGCTCCCATAGTAACTTACATTCCAGAAGGGGTTCTGGACCTGGACCTGAACAGCACGCGGGCCTACAATGCCGCGGGTGAAGCATTTGAGCTGCCCACGCGGGAAGAGCCCACGCTGCCGGCGGTGGTAGCAAGCTTCGGCGAGCGCCTCGACGAGAAGGGCGAAGTACGGCCGGAGTTCATTGCGCCGGTGCTGGAAACCGGGGAGCGCGGCGGCGGAAATTACGAATACCTCTCCCGCATGAAGTGCACGAACCTGGGTGCCATTGAGCCCTGGTTGCGTGGCAAGCCGGAGTTGCGCCTGTACGCCGCCATTGCCGAGCAGCACTATTCCAACGGGGGGCAAACCACGACCCAGGTAGCCAACATCGTGGAAGACGGCACCCTGTTCCAGCCAAGCCGCAATGACATCTCAAACGGCATATCCCTGTGGTATCGCATGTTCCGCTGGGAGAACACTACCACTTCCAGCGCATCCCGCGAATACAAAATCCGCTGGCGCGAGGAAGACGGGGGCCCAACCCTGAAAGTGAAGACCAAGCTGGCTTTCACTTGGAAAAACAAGATGATGTCGACGGAAGTCACTGTGTTCGAAGCCGACGCCGACTTCTCGGCCTGGGAGAAAGACGATGAGATTGGCACGAAGACGGTGCACGTAAACGATCCCAATACCTTCGACTACAACTACGGCAGCATCTTCCAGACCACCCTGGTGTCGTCGGCGCTATAACGCCGTTCTGCAGATGCAGTGCTAAACAAATCAGCCGCTCGGGCCTTACCCGAGCGGCTGATTTGTTTAGGCAGGCTCCGTGAGATTTGAATCGATCATGTCAGCGCAGAATAAACGGTGTCATGCTTTGGTTTGGAAACCAAGACCGAGGGCAGCTGGATACCGTACGATTTATTCAAGCTGTTTCAATGAGCTTCAGAAGGAGTTGTGACGCCCAGCCAATGCTGGAGAACCTGCAGGCGTTAATAAGAACTTGGGAAGACATTTAACCAAGATTTCCTTCCCTTTAAGGGAAAAATAACCCTCCACTATGAGTTACTAATTGCATACAAGATTTTGAACAGAGCTTATAAGATTTTGCGGTTTGGGACGGGTTATAGTTGAACTCAACCCCAATTCCCCAGGCCATAAGTTAGCCTTAGGGCTGTATTACTGCGAAATACGCGCTAATCAAGCTTTACCCAACAAGTATATCTGCCGGTGCTCAGGTAGAGCTCCGAGCGAACCACATCAAACTTTCAGATTAGATTCGCCGTTCCTTTGGCGCCATGCTTCAACTGATTCGTCGATACCGTCGCACAACGGCCGCTACGTTTGTAGCGCTGTTCCTGCACGTGCTCGTGGGTCAGATTGCTTGCGCACAAATGCACCGAGCGGTCGAGGCGCCGCCGCATCAGCACGCGCCGGGCACGCCGCCGCACGAGCATAGCCGCAACGGTGGTCATACGCACCAGCACGAACACGCATCAGCGGGTAAACACACGCACGCCCAGGGGTCTGCATCCCCCGAGAAGCACAGCGACCCGGAGTGCTGCCAAGACGACGCGCAGTCGCTATGGGCCGCTCTGGGTACCCTGCCTAAGCTGAGCTTGGAGAAACTCGGCCCCTTGGTATTGGCTTTACCGCCCGTACTGGACGTGGCAATACCCCGTTTTGCGGCTTGGGATATAACCCAAGCCGTAACATTGGTGCCGCCCACGCACTTAAAGCCCAAGATTCCGGACATCCGGATCTTCATTGGCTCCCTGACGATTTAGGTTTTCGCGCCCTTTAAGGTCCGCGCCTACCCGGCTATGCCGTGGTGTGGCCGGACCTTTTTGCGTGCCCTTCGCGCTACCTGCTCGTCTCCTGCTCCTTTTCCACTGACAGACCATGAAGAGTTGCTGTCAACCGAACGGACCACCGCCTCCCTCCCCGCGGCGACGGTTCGCCACCTATGGGCTCTACGTCCTGCTCTCCGTTGCGCTGGCTTTTGTGGCCTGGCAACAGTTCCGGGGCTGAGCTGATCAATTCCCTCTTTTACCAACCACACCAACTATGAAGCGTCTTCTGTTGCCAGTTACGCTACTGGCTACTCTTACTTGGATGACTACCGCATGCTCCTCAAACGATGCCTCTACTTCGAGCGGCACTCCGACGGATGTGGCTGCCGACGGGCACCAGCACGCAGCCGGTGAAAGCCACAACACGCATGCCGCCGGGGCCGAGCACAGCGGCGGCCACATCTACTCCTGCCCCATGCACCCCGAAGTAACCAGCGACCAACCCGGCACCTGCCCCAAGTGCGGCATGAAGCTGGAACACACCGACGGGGCCGCGGGTGACGGCAAAACTTACCAAATGAACCTGACGACCACGCCGGCGCAACCGGCCGCCGGCCAACCGGTCACGTTGTCGTTTCAGCCGCAGGTGACTGGCAACGAGCAAGCCCCCGTGCCGCTGGCCGTCGTGCACGAGAAAAAGATGCACCTGATCATCGTCTCCAAAGACCTCTCGGAGTTCTACCACGAACACCCCGATTTCAAAGCCTCGGGCCGCTACGATGTGCCCTTCACGTTTAAAACCGGCGGCACGTACCTACTCTACCAGGACTACCAGCCTCAAGGCGGCACGCACCAACTCGGCCGGCAAACCCTGCAGGTCAGCGGCCCGACGCGTCCGGCCGTGAAGTTCACCAATGATCAGCTGCGTTGGCAAAAGAACGGCTACACCGCCGACCTCGCCTTCGACAAAACCGTGAAAGTGGGTCAGCCGCTGGCCGTGGGCGTCACCGTGAACCGCGGTGGTAAGCCTGTGACCGACTTGGATAACTACCTCGGCGCCCTAGGGCACATGGTGGTGCTGAGCGAAGACGGCACGCAATACCTCCACGTGCACCCCGAAGACCAAGCAGATAAGGGTCCGCGCATCGGATTTCACACCACCTTCGAGAAGCCAGGCCGGTACCGGGTATTCCTGCAATTCAATCACGCGGGTGCTATTCAGACCGCCGATTTCACTGTGAATGTGGCCCCAACGGCTGCCTGATCTAGGCCGCCACCAGCAATTAACCCTCTCCCTTCTTCACCCCTGACCATGAAACTCATTCCCTACCTGGTGGGAGCCATGCTGCTGACCGCCCCGCTTTCCCTCTCCGCTCAGCACTCGCACGGCCAAACGCATAAGGCCGCCGGAGAAACCCACGCCCACAGCGCCCCGCACGGGGGCATCGTGCGCACGGCGGGCAAGTACCACGTGGAGCTGGTGCTTAAGAACGGCCTGATGACGGCCTACCTGCTCGACGACAAGGAGCAGGTACTGCCCAACAAAGGCCTGACCGGCACGGCCATGGTGCTGCACGGAGGCAAGACCACCACCGTGAAGTTGGCTCCCTTTGGCGCTGACCAGTTGCGCGCTGCCTTGCCCGCCGGGGCCCCGCCCACCACGGCTATTCTGACCCTGCGCCGGGGTAGCGAAACCATCAACGCCCGCTACGACAAGCTCGCCAGCACCAGCGCCAGGGCCAAAGCCATCGGCTACGTGTGCCCGATGGGCTGCACAGGCAGCGAAAGCACCAAGCCTGGCAAGTGCCCGACTTGCGGCATGGACCTGGCGAAGAAATCCTAACGGCTACGGCAGTCGGACGAGTACGCCCGCTGCCGCTCACTCCGTGGCCGGCAGGCGCTGCCCGCACCTGCTGCAGCGCCGGCCCATGCCGCGGTTGACTCCGAATACATGATTCCGACAACCTTCCGATTCCGCGTCTTGCTTCTCGTGGCCTTCGCCGTGGGTTGGCTGCGCCCGTTGTTAACCCAGGCGCAGGTGTTAAGCCTGGACAGCGCCGTGGCCCGGGCGGAGCGGCAGCACCCTCGTTTGCGCCAAGCGGCCCGCCAGCTTGATGAGCAACGGGCTCTCAAACGGGGCTCGTTCAGCCTGCCAAATCCTGATTTGCTCTTGGATGCGCCCTCCGGGTACTTTTACACCTTTGGGGCCGTCCAGACCATTCAGTCGCCGGCTGTTTACCGGCGCCAAGCTAAGCAGGCCCAGGCCGGCATTGAACTGGCCAGCCGCAATCAACTGGTACAGCTGGCCACCGTGCGCCGCGATGTGCGCCGGGCCTACGTGAACCTGCAATACGCCGAGGCGGTGGTGCGCCAGCTTACGCAGCAAGACAGCTTGTACCAACGGTTGTACGTGGCCGTGGGCCGCCTGCACGCCGCCGGCGAAATCGACCTGCTGCAGAAAGTCAGCACCGAAGCCGAAGCCCGGCAGGTGGCCAATCTGTTGACGCAGGCCCGCACCGATCTGCAGGCCGCGCAGCAGCAGTTAGGGCTGCTCATCGGCCAAGGCAACGCGCCGGAACTGGCCACAACCTCCGATCTGCGCCAAGCTGGCCAGCAGCTGGCTACCCAAGGTACTGCGCTGCTGGCCGAGCTGCCCACGACCGATAGCAGCGCGGTAGCCGCCAGCCCCACGCTAAGCTACTACCAGCAGACCGTGCGGCTTAGCCAGTCCGGCATCAGCCTGGTGCGGGCGCAGCGAGCCCCGGCGCTCACGCTGGGCTACCTGAACCAGGCCGAAGAGCGCAACTCCCCGTACCGTTACCGCTTCCAGGTTGGGCTGTCGGTGCCGCTGTGGTTCTGGACGTACCGCTCGCAGCTGCAGGCCGCCACGGCTCGTGCTGAGGCGGCCTCGGCCGAGCTAGATGTGCAGCGCCTTGAGCTAAGCGCGCAGTACCGGCAAGCCGTCGCCGACGTGCGCAAGTTCAACACCAGCCTGGGGTACTACCAGCAGACAGGGCTACCTCAGGCGCGTACCATCATCGGGGCTTCCCAACGACTCTTTCAAGCCGGCGAGGTAAGCTACCTGGTCTTGTTCCAGAGCCTGCGCCAAGCGTTTGACATTCAGACCACCCACCTCACCACCCTGCGCGACTATGGGCAGGCGCTGGTCGAGTTAAATTACCTCCGAGGCCAATGATACAGCGCCTGATCTACCTCCTTTTATTGTCACTGACCTTAGCGGCCGGCCACCAGGCTTGGGCGCACGGCGGCGAAGACCACGGCGCCGGAGCTGCCACCTCGCCGGCCCCGGGCGCTACTTCCTTCTCGGTAGCGGCCCTGTCCGAGCAGTTTGAGCTGCTGTTGCGCTTTCAGCCTTTAAAGAAGGGCGAGCCGGCGCATCTGCAGCTGTTCGTGTCGGATTACGCCAGCAACGCTGCCGTCGACAGCGCCCAGCTCACGCTGACCGTACCGGAGGCGCCCTATGAAAAATTTACGGCTACCCGGCAAGCCCCGGGCGTGTACCTAGTGGAAGGGCGCTTCCCGGCAAATCAGAAGTACAGTTTAACGGTGAACATCGTGGCCGGCGAACAAGCCGACCTTCTGCTGCTCGAAGGCATTGAGGTTGGGAAAGAACTCCCGGCTGCTGCCGGGCCTGCTGCGGCTACCGGTTGGTTGAGCGGCTGGAAGCTATGGCTGCTTATTGCCGGTGCCTTTCTAGCCGGCGTGTTGCTCACCGTGGTGCTGCTGCGTCGTCGCGGCCCCCAAAACTCCCTTGCCTATGAAAACCCCGCGTAAGCTACTTGCCGCGGCGGCCGCGGCCACCGCCGTGCTGGCTGTGGCGCTGCCCCCGCCGGCCTCGTTGTGGGCGCACGACGGCGAAGACCACGGTACCACCGTGGCTAAGTCGTCGGCCGCCGCCAGTGCCCCCGACGAGGTGGCGTTGCCTAAGGAAAGCCAGTTCCTATTCAAGGTGCGCACCAGCCTGGCCACCTTTTCCGCTTTCACCACCCAGGCCACTCTTTACGGCACGGTAGCGCCAGCCAGCGGCGGCGAAGGCCGCGCCGTGGCGCCGCAAACCGGCCGGCTCGTTAGTCTGCCCGTGCAGGTGGGCCAGCAGGTGCGCGCCGGGCAGGTGTTGGCCGTGCTCGACCAGACGCTGGCAGCACCCGAGCAAATTGGCCTGGCCACCGAGCGCGCCAACGCCCAGGCCGAGCTACGGGCCGCCGAGCGCGACTACGCCCGCCTGAAAAGCATCGAGGACATTGCCGCCCGCAAAGACGTCGTCAACGCCGAGCTGCGGCTGCGCCAGGCGCGCCAGAACGCGGCCATTCTGAACAACCAAGGCCAGCAGCGGCGGGTAACCATCACGTCGCCCATCAGCGGCACCGTCGACAACTTCTCCCTAACCGTGGGTCAGCAGGTAAACCAGGGCGACGAGCTGCTGCGCGTGCTCAATCCTGGCAAGCTGCAGGTGCAGGCGCAAGTGTTTCCTCAGGACCTAGGCAGCGTCACGCCCGACGCGCAGTTTCGCATCGAGGGCTTGCAAGGGCAGCAGGGCAGCGTGCCGGCAAAGGTTGTATCGTTCAGCAACGTGGTCAACCCCGTGAACCAAGCGCGCCAGCTGATTCTGGCCGTGGATGGCGCCAGCAGCGTGCTGATCCGCCCGGGGCAGGCCGTAAACGTGCAGGTCATCAGTCGCAGCCGGGGGGCCAAGCAACTTACAGTGCCGACCTCGGCCGTTACCGACCTCAACGGCAAGCCAGTGGTGTACGTGCACACGGCCCCGGAAGTCTTTAAGGTGCGCTACGTGCAAACCGGCACCGCCAACGCCCAGCAGACAACCGTTCTGGCCGGCCTCAGCGAAAACGACCGGGTTGTTACGCAAGGCACCTACCAGCTTAAATCCATCTACCTCAACCAATAAGGTGAGCTTGCCCCTACCTAGCGGCGGCTCTCTTACGGACCATGCTCGATAAAATCATTCGTTTTGCGCTGCAGAACCGCCTGCTGGCGTTGGCCTTCGCGGCGGCGCTCATCGTGGCAGGACTGTTCACGGCCCGCGACCTGCCGGTGGACGTACTGCCCGACCTCGACCGCCCTAGGGTAACGGTATTCCTGGAGTCGCCGGGCATGGCGCCCGAAGAAGTGGAAGCCCTGGTGACCTTGCCGGTAGAGACGGCCCTGAACGGAGCCACCGGCGTAGCCGCCGTGCGCTCCAACTCGGCTATTGGCCTCGGGATGGTATTCGTAGAGTTCAACTACGGCACCGACATCTTCACCGCCCGGCAGATTGTGTCGGAGAAGCTACAAACGGTGGGCGAACAGCTGCCGCAGGGCGTTTCGCCGGTGCTTGGTCCTATTTCCTCCGTGATGGGCCAGATCATGCTCGTGGGCATGACCAGCAGCGGGCAAACTTCCAATGCCGATCTGCGCACCCTCGCCGATTACACCGTGCGTCAGCGCCTGCTTTCCATTCCGGGGGTAGCGCAGGTGATTCCTATCGGCGGCGACACCCGCCAGTACCAAGTGCTCGTGGACCTGAACCGCCTTAACGCCTCGGGGCTCACCATCAACCAGGTAGAAGAAGCCCTGCGCCAGTCTAACCTGAACACTACCGGCAACTTCTTCGACCGGCAGGGCTCCGAAGTGCTCATCCGCAACCTGGGCCGACTGCGCTCGGTCGAGGAAATCGAGAACATCGTGGTCGGCTACCGCGAAGGCTCGCCCATCACTGTGGCGCAAGTGGCTACGGTGCAGTTCGGGGCCCGCTTTAAGCGCGGCGACGGCAGCGTAAACGGTAAGCCGGCCGTGATTCTGAGCATCGAGAAGCAGCCCAGCGCCGCCACCGTCGACCTTACCCAGCGCGTGGAAGCCGCATTGCGCGGCTTGCAGCCCTCACTGCCCAAAGACGTGCAATTCAACTCGCGCCTGTTTAAGCAATCAGAGTTTATCGAGTCGAGCATCACCAACGTGGAAGAAGCCTTGCGCGACGGGGCCATCCTGGTGGTCATCGTGCTGTTTGCCTTCCTGCTGAACGTACGCACCACGTTCATCTCGCTGGTAGCCATTCCGTTGTCCTTGCTGGTAACAGCGCTGGTGTTTCGCTTCGCCGGCATCAGCATCAACACCATGACCCTAGGGGGCTTGGCCATTGCAATCGGCGAGCTGGTCGACGACGCCATCGTGGACGTGGAAAACGTGTACCGGCGCCTGCGCGAAAACCGGCACTTGCCAAATTCAAAGCCAGCCTTGCAGGTCGTGTACGCGGCCTCCTCGGAGGTGCGCAATTCCATCGTGTACGCCACCATCATCGTGGTGCTGGTGTTCCTGCCCCTGTTCGCGCTGGAGGGCATGGAAGGCCGCATTTTCGCGCCGCTGGGCATCGCCTACATCACCAGCATTGTGGCGTCGCTGTTCGTTTCGCTTACCGTTACGCCGGTGCTCTGCTACTACCTGCTGCCTCGCATGAAGCAGATGAGCCACGCCGAAACCGACGGGCCGCTGGTGCGCTGGCTGAAGCGCAAAGACACCCGACTGCTTGATTGGGGCTTGAAGCACCCGCGCTGGGTACTGTCCGCTACGGCGGCCCTGTTCATCGCGGCGGCGGCCATGGTCCCGTTTTTCGGCACCGAGTTTCTGCCGCCCTTCAACGAAGGCTCGCTCACGGTCAACTTCTCGGCTCCGGCGGGCACCTCGCTTACCGAATCGAACAAGCTAGGTACCATTGGCGAACAACTGATGCTGGAGGTGCCGGAAGTGGCCTACACCGCCCGGCGTACCGGCCGCGCCGAGCTCGACGAGCACGCCGAATCGGTAAACAACTCCGAAATCGAGGTGGCTTTCAAGTCGCAAGATGAGCTGGAGAAAGAAGGCCGCGAGATGCGCGGCCGCGACGAAATTCTAGCCGATTTGCGCCAGCGCCTGAGCTTGATTAAAGGCGTAAACGTCAACATCGGCCAGCCCATCTCCCACCGCCTCGACCACTTGCTCTCCGGGGTGCGGGCGCAGGTGGCCATCAAGCTCTTCGGCAACGACCTGCTGGAGCTGCGCCGCTACGCCGCCCAGGTGCGCGACGCCGCGGCCACCGTGCCGGGCGTGGTAGACCTGCAGGTAGAAAAACAGGTGCAGATACCGCAGCTGCTCATCCGCCCGCGCGACCAGGCCCTGCGTGCCTACGGCATGCAGCGCGGTGAGGTGGTGCAGGACCTGCAGACGCTGTTTCAAGGCTCCGTTGTGTCGCAGATGCTCAACGGGCAGCAGCGTTTCGACCTGGTGGTGAAGCTGCCCGAAGAGCAGCGCAACGACCTGCAGGCCATTGCCAACACGCGCGTGGAAACGCCGGCCGGGGGCTTCGTGCCCGTCAGCGCCATCGCCGACATCAGCTACGAGCCGGGTCCGAACACCATCAACCACGAAAACACCCAGCGCCGCATTACTATTTCGCTTAACGTGGCCGAGCGCGACCTGGGCTCGACGGTGCAGGAAATCCAGCAGCGGGTGCGCGAGCAAGTACAACTGCCCAGCGGCTACTACCTTACCTACGGCGGGCAGTTTGAAAGCCAGCAGTCGGCTTCGCAGAAGATCCTGTGGCTGAGCTTGTTTTCCCTGGCGGGCATCTTTCTGGTGCTTTACTCGCACTTCAAGTCCCCGCGCATGGTGCTGCAGGTTATGCTTAACATTCCATTAGCCTTAATTGGCTCGGTAGTGGCGGTGTTGCTCACCGGAGGCACGTTCAGCATTGCCTCAATGGTGGGCTTTATCACGCTTACGGGCATTGCCTCGCGCAACGGCATCATGATGATTTCGCACTACATCCACCTGGTGGAGCACGAAGGCGAACAGTTCGGTAAGCCCATGATCATCCGGGGCTCTTTGGAACGGCTCGTTCCGGTGCTGATGACGGCATTGGTGGCTGCCCTGGCCTTGATACCGCTAACGTTGGCTAAGGACGCGCCGGGCAAGGAAATCCTTTATCCGGTTGCTACGGTTATCCTCGGCGGGCTGCTTTCCTCAACCTTCCTTGACATCATCGTCACGCCCGTAGTATTCTGGCTGGTGGGAGAAAAAGCCTTGGCCGAGTATTTCGCCAGTTACCGCGCAGCAAGTCTGCAGGTGCAGCCTGCTGTAATCGACGCACCTCCATTTACCGCCCCTGCTGGTCAAGGGCCCGCAGCTACTTCCTCGGCTAGCTAACGCCGTGCCTGACGTGCCAGGACTTACCAGCCCTTGGGTTACGCAAAAGGATTGGCCGCACGCGGCGGGCATTTAATCTGTCAGTACTGGTGTGCCGTTGCGGCCAGCCGGTTGCTTTGTTGCTGACTTGCTCAGGATTGACCTCGTTGGGGCCACGCCGCCTACCCCACCAGCCTGTGAATGCAGTGGTTTAACCCTGAGAAATGCAGAAAGCCCCGGTGCCGGGGCTTTCCGTGAAAAAAGGATTGCTGTAAAGTTTACGATCGGTAGCGGTGCTATTCCTCTGCCGCAATGCCGGACGGGCCGTCGGGCAGGTTGAGGAGCGAACCCAACAGCAAGGCGTTGGTAAACAGACGCGCGGTGCCGTGCCAGTAGTGACGGAAGTTCGGGTCGTCGGCAAACAAGATGACGCGGCCATTGCCCGCCTTGCTGACCACTACGGCCGCCGAGTTACGAATCTGCCGCAGGTTGTTGGCGGAAACGTAGCCGCTGACCAGCGGCGCGGGAGTGTACTGCACCACGGTGGCGTAGGGGTTGCGGCTGGGCCGCAGGAAGGTGGTGCCGTTGCGGAACACGTAGAGCTTGCGGCTGGTCAAGCCGAAGCCGATGGGGTTGGTGATGTCGACATCGGCCTGGTAAATGGAGCCGGCAATGGCGTGGGTGCCCTCCTGGTCCTGGCTCACGAAGTCCGCGCGGCGGGCAGGCGGCAGCGCCGGCTTTGGCTGCCGGGTGGCGTTGGGTTTCGGCGGCGCAATGGCCGCCACGGCTTCGGCCAGCGCCGTCGTATCAGCCCAACCGCCGTGGGCCGGAATCAGCAGCTTTTCGCGCACGATTCCCTGCTTGATCACCCACTCCGAGGCGTTCTTCAGGGTGATCAGCGTGCCGCCCTCCTGCACCCAGCGGCGCAGGCGCTCCACGGTGGCCTTGTCCAGAGCCGCGTACGAGCCGCCGGCCTTTTACCCAACATCTTCCCCCGCGGATTTTTCCCGGGCCGACTTCGGCATGGACTTTCGCTGGGGCGTAGCCAGCGCGGCCTATCAGATTGAAGGCTTTGGCGACTGCGACGGCAAGGGACCCAGCATCTGGGATGCCTTCGTGGCGCGGCGCGGCCGCATTAAGAACGGGCAGCACGCGCGTGCCGCCTGCGAGTTCTACCGGCGTTGGCCGGCCGACCTGGATTTGCTTGCCGCCCTGGGCATTCCCGATTACCGGTTTTCCGTGGCTTGGTCGCGGGTGCGGCCCAGCGGCACCGGGCAGGTTAACCAAGCCGGGCTGGACTACTACGACAAGCTGGTCGACGGCTGCCTGGCGCGCGGGATCACCCCCTGGTTGACCCTGTACCACTGGGATTTGCCGTTGGCCCTGGAGCGCCGGGGGGGCTGGACCAACCGAGCGGTCGTGGGCTGGCTCGGCGAGTACGCCGACCTGCTGGCCCGCCGCCTCGGCGACCGGGTGCGCCACTGGATGGTGCTCAACGAGCCTCTGGTGTTTACCGGAGCCGGTCACCTGCTGGGAGTGCACGCCCCAGGCCGGCGCTCATTGGGCGCCTTTCTCTCGGCCACCCACCACGCGGCCCTGGCACAAGCAGAAGGTGGCCGGGCCCTGCGCGCCGCCCTGCCCGCGGCGGCGCAGATCGGCACCACCTTTTCCTGCTCCTATCTTACCCCGGCCCGCCCGGGCAATCCCCGCGACGAGGCCGCCACCCGCCGGGCAGATGCCCTGCTCAATCGCCTGTTCGTGGAGCCCGCCCTGGGCCTGGGCTACCCCATCGCCGAGCTGCCGGCCCTGCGCTGGCTGGAGCGCTACGTGCTGGCTGGCGACGAAGCCCGCCTGCCCTTCGCCTTCGACTTTCTGGGCGTGCAGAACTACACCCGCGAAGTCGTGCGCTTTTCCCCTTGGGTGCCCCTGCTCTGGGCCAGGCTTGTCAAAGCCGAGGACCGCGGCGTGCCCTGCACGGCCATGGGCTGGGAGGTGTACCCGGAAAGCCTGTACCACCTGCTCCGGCAGTTCGCGTCCTATCCAAACGCTCCAAGGCTGATCGTAACAGAAAACGGCGCCGCCTTTCCCGATCCGGCACCCGTGCACGGCCGGTTGGCGGATCCGGCCCGGCAGGCCTACTTGCGGGCCTGCCTGGGGCAGGTGCTGCGGGCCCGGCGCGACGGGCTGCCGGTGGACGGGTACTTTGCCTGGTCGTTTACCGACAATTTTGAGTGGGCCGAAGGCTACCGCCCCCGCTTCGGGCTGGTGCACGTGGATTACGCCACCCAGCAGCGCACCGTCAAGGATTCGGGCCGCTGGTACCAGCAGCTGTTGCGGGGTGAGTTGAGCTAACGGAAGCAGGATTGCCCCCTTGCCCAACTCACTTACCGCTTAGCCTGACGCAGGACACGATCTCGGAGTCGAGACCCAAACCCGGGGTGTTGTGTTACCTTACTTTGGCGCACCACCCATCCAAAAGCACCTGCTGCGGCACATAACTATTTACTGGTCTTCCACGGCGGTGCCGGGGTTAACGGTGCTTGCTTTTCTAGGCTTGGCGCAATCCCAGCGGTCGCACCCTCGACGGTCGGCGCCTAAGCTGGCACGAGCGGCGCGCCCGCGCCCGCCAGCAAAGGATACTGCGGCTGCCACCGCGGTGGGGGCGGTGCCCGACAGGACTCCCTTCTGGCCCGAGGGCCTCTACTTGCTCACCGCCAACGAGGACGAACCCAAGCCGGATCACAGCGAATGCGAATTGCGCCGGCCGGGTAGGCAAAGCAGTGATGTCTCAGCCGAGCTGGCTACGCCAAGCTGGACCGGCAGCTGCCGCCCCGCTTCATCCAGTAATAGGCCAAGAACGCCCAGCGCCGGCCCGATGACCGCTGCGATTCCGGTTGCCGCGGCGGGGGGCGCGGCGGACTGGTAACGCAAGTATGACCCTGCGGTAACAATGGCGTCTTGCGGGCCGTCGAACTTTGCGGCCATAAGTTTAACGCCCCAACGCGCTATGAAAACCTTGTTCTGCTATTGGCTAAACCAGCTGGCGAGCTTTATTCGGCCTACTCGCGCTGGCGAGGCAGCCTTGTTCATATGAAAGGAGCCTTTGCTTACCGCCCCGGCCACTTGGCCTACCGGCCAGTTCGCGCCCCAAAACCAGCGGTGGAGGAGCCGCCGGTAATCGCAGCGGCCGCGAGGCCGCAGTTGCCGCCGTTGCCCTGCGAAACGCCCGGAACACCAGCTTTGCCCTTACGCCAAGTCGCTTAACTTGCGCCCCAGGCCCGGTAACGTCAGCCGGGCTACGCCTTCCGGCCGCTGCCATGCCATCCAAGAGAAAAGCCCTCGTTGCGGAACTGCTCGCCGCCTTGTCCCCCCAGCTCACGCCGGTGGTGGGCGCTGACAACAACCTACCCAAGCCCATCGCCAAGTTGATCCGCCAATTGGCCAACCAAATCCAGCGGGCCGCGGAAAAGCAAAGCCAGCGGGCGCAGCAAAGCGGGAACTCCGCCGCCAAGCAAAAGCTAACCGACGAGCTTTTGCTCGTGATCCAGGCCTACCTTGGCGACGAGATCAGCGCCGACGAGCCGCTGCCCGCGCAATTGGAACAATCCGCCGTGGAACTGGCTACCCGCGTAACCAAGCTGCGCGGGCAGCGCCCGCGCAAGCCGGCCGCGCCCGCTGACCCGCCAATTGAATCCCTCGCTGGCAACGCGCCCGGGCAACACCACCCGGCTCCTGCTCCCCCGCGCCGCGCGCGCACCCGCAAAGCCCAGCCGCCCCAGGCCGATCAATAAACGCTGACCGGCTGGGGTAGCCCGTCGTGCAGGGAATTGCCCGATGCGTCCGTGCCCTGCCGTTGATCCTGCAGTCGCCGCGACCGGTACCCACGCTCCCTGGCACTTTAAGCTTCTGGCTCGCCCGGCGCCAAGCCGCGACCGGGCGTAACCGGCTACGGCACTGGCAAAAAGCTGACCATGCAACTAATCCTTGAGCTGCGGAAACAGAGCAGCCTGTTTCACTTGGACTGGAGCGGCCGGTGTTCGCCAACACCAGCCTGGGGGAGCTGTGCCGCCGCCAACGAGCCAGCCGGCTGCCTTACCGGCCGCGACCAGACCTTTAGAAACAACCCCGACCTGAGCGCTCAGGCAGGCCTGCCCCGAGCCTCGGCCGGCAACCCGCCCAGGAAGCCGGCTTTCTTTCCATTACCTGCTTACCAAGCGCGGCAAGTGTCGTTTGCGCCGCGGGACAAGCTCGCGCCGGCCCCCGGGTCGTGCGGGCTGAATTCCCACGGTTTCCCGTCGTAGGTCGTAGGATTGAGGTCGCTCGCAGCGCACGACTCCCCGATGAACCCGCGTTCCGCCCGAACTAAGTTGCATGAAGCATAACCCTACGCACTGCGAACAAGCCGCGCGCAACTTTCCAATTTGCGGCCGGAGCACGCGTTTCAAGGCGAGCCGCGGCAGCGCGCGGTTAGGCGCCGGCGGAAATTGCCATGGCCATGCTTAACCATTCTGTTTTGGAACAATTGCGGTGGCTGCAAGAAACCTTGCGCAAGGCCGTGCCGGAGCGCCGCACCTTGCTGGCCCTGGTGGACACCCTCCCGCACTACCTCGAGTGCGTCACCCGCGAACAATCGGTCCCGGCCGGCGAAGCCGCCGACCGGGCGCAGCACTTAACCCTGCTCCGGATGCGCATGCACCGCGAAGCGTTGCCCGCCGCGGCCGCTGCGGCGGAGCTCGACCGCCTCATCGGCGAATGGCTTGCCGCGGCCCCTGTCCCGCCTGTGCCACGCACGCCAACAAGCCGGTTATAGGTTTGCTTACTCTGCCGGCAGCAACAGCACCGGAACCGGGCTGCCGAGCAGGGTCAGGATGGTATCGCGGCGCTTAAACGGGTGGTGCGCGCGATCGCGACCGCGTAGCAACAGCAGCAGCAGATCAGCGCTGCATTGGCCGGCAATGGCCAACAACTGCTCCGGAATGGCCCCGGGCGCGGTGTCGAGCACTTGCATAGGTTCCGATGGTAAGCCGGCGGTGAGGTTATGCCAGTATTCGCTGGGGGTGACCGCCGTGCCCGTGGTGTGCCCTACCGGGCGCAGGCGCCGCAGCCGCACCACGCGAATGCTCGCGCGCCAGGCCCGCAGCAGCAGGCGCCCGGTGGCCGCGGCCCAGATCGGGCCGGCCGGCTCCCCATCTACTGCCACCACGGCCCGCCGGGGGGCGGCGGCGCTGCCCCCGCCAGGGTGGAGGAGCACGGCGCAGGGTGGTTGCAGCAGCAGGCTAACGGCCGGAAACAACTCGGGCTGGGCAGCTACGGAACGCGTTAGTCGGGGATTCACCAGCACGACCGCACTCGCGCGGTGCTTCTCCAAGGCCCGGTGAAGCGCGTCGGAAAAGGAAAAACCGGGCTCCCATTGGGCCAACTGCACCGGCACGGCCGAGTCGGCTAAGCAAAAGCGCTGCGCGACGTCGGCCCCTAGAGTCAGCGGCGCGGCCGGGGCAGCGGTACTCCCCGGCAGCGGCAGTACGACTATGCGGGCAGGCACGCTGGCCGCAATGCTGTGGGCATAGGCAGCCAGGGACTCAACCCCTGCCTTGGGATCAACTAAAACCAGTAAACATATCATAAGCCTCGCAGGCTAGTCCGGCGTATGTCCCGCTTACCGGTTTAGGCAAGGGCCCGTAAACACGCACACCGGGACTGTTAAGCAGCCCCGGTGCGGGAGAAGTGCTAAAGGGTACCCTGAATAACTTTCTGCGGGGGCAACCTAATCCAGTTACCAGCTGAAAGTCAACCCCAGGGTGGTGTTGGTGCCCCGGCGGTAGGAGCGTACGGTTTGGTCGCCGGGCGAATACTTGCCGTTGCGGTTGGTGTCCTGCACCAGCTTAACGGGCTGGTTGAAGACGTCCTGCCAGGCGGCGCGCAGTTCCCAGTGCTTGGCCAGGCGCTTGGTGACCGTCAGGTCCAGAACGTTGCGGGCGGCTTCGAAAACGGTGGGGTTCACGACCGTGCCCACGGCGTAGATGCGCGGGCCGGCTACGTTGTAAAGCAGCGAGACCTGGGTGCCGCGCTCCTCGTTGGCGTAGTAGGCGCCCAGGTTGATCAGGTACGGCGACTGGTTTTGCAGCGGACGGCGGCGGGTCTGCGTGTCGCTCACGTTTTGCGGGGTTACCCGGCCGCTGGCGTCCGGTACACTTACGACCTCGCCCAAGTCGATGCGGCTGAAGATGTAGGAGGCGTTGCCCACCAGCGAAAGGTTGCGCAGCAGCGGGGCCGCCCCCAGCGAAGCCAGGGACTTGCGCACCTCGACCTCCACCCCGTAGTTCTGCGCCGACTGCGTGTTGACAAAGGCGTAGCTCAGGGAGTTTGCGCCGGTAGCGGTCGTGAGCAGGTAGTTTTCAATGGGGTTGGTGAAGCGCTTGTAGAAGGCGCCCACCGTTACCGTCTCGCCGTTGGAGGGGTAGAGCTCCCAGCGCAGGTCGAGGTTCTGCACCTTGGCCGTCCGCAGGGCGTAGTTGCCCTGCACGTCGGCGTTAAGGTTGAAGTCGTAAAAGCGGAATGGAGCCAGCTCGCGGAACTCCGGTCGGTTAATGGTCGCCGCGTAGGCCGCGCGCACCAGCATTTGGTCGGTGAGGTTGTAAGTCAGGTTAAGCGAAGGCAAGGGGCTGAGCACGCGCCGGCCGCCGCGGGTGAGCCCCCCGCCGCGTAGCTCGCTGGTCACCTGCTGGTCGTTGTACTCGGCGCGCACGCCGGCCGTGCCGGTTAGCTTGCCCACGGGCACAGTCAGGCTGGCGTAGCCGGCCAGCAGCGAGTTACTGGCTTGGTAGGAGTCGTTGGGGTCGGTGCCTTCCTCCAGGGTAAAGGAGCCGGGCTGACCGGTCAGGTTTTCCGGCGCAAACACTTGACCCACCGGCAGGGTGCGGATGGCGCTGGTGTTGCCTACGCTGGTGTAGCCAAAAAAGCGGGCGCCGAAGTCGCGGTCCTTCCGCTCGGCGTACAGGCCGGCCTTGAGGCGAATGCCGCCTTCGCGGTTGGTCGAGTCCTGGGTGAACTGGTGCACGAGGTTGAGCGCCGCCGTTCCCACCCGCTCGTTAAGCCGGGAAAAGTAGCGGCCCGACTCCGTCAGGCTCGGGTCGGCCGGCGTCGACACCCCGTAGGGGGCCAAGCTGCCGTCGCCGTTCACGCCGCCTATGGGGCGGATGTAGCGCACCCGGCGCCAGTCGGGCTCGGTGCGGTGCGTGTAAGCAAAGCCGGTCGCCCAGTTAACGGTGGTTTTGTCGTTGCCCAGCTCGTGGGCGCCCAGCAGCTGGCCCGAGTAGATGCTGCGGCTCTCGTAGCGCTGGGAATAAGCGCGCACGTCGTTGCTCGTCTGGGTAATGTCCTGGCCCTCGCGCACTACCGTTTCGGCCGCGCCCAACTGGTTGAACAGGTTTTTGAACTCCAGGGTGTTGCGGCGGTTTAGGCGCAGCCAGAAGTTCTGCACCACTCCGAGGCGCACTTCGTTGTTGAAGACGTGGTCGTCGTAGGAAGAGGCCAGCTGGTCGCGGTCCTGCCCATTCTCAAAAAATTTCAGCCCGGCCGTGTAGCCGACGTGGTAGTTGCCGTAGTTCAAGGAACTCAGCGTGCCGGCCTCGAGCGAGCCCAAGTTAAAGCGGCGGCCCAGGTTAAAGCTGAGGCGCAGGTCCGGGGCGGCGGTGCGGGAGCGTACCTGCCAGCGGTTAGGCAGCTGGCGGCCGTAGGCGGCCCGCAGCGGAGCCGAGTAATCGCTGCTTAATTGCGCGGGCCAGTTGTCAGGAATGGTGCGCTTGCCCGAGTCGAAGCCCAGCCAGTCGTACTTGCCGCCTTGGTATTGCTGCACGTTCTGCAGCGTGGTACCGGCGCGGTAGCCGCCCGCCAAACTGAGATTGGCGAAGTTTTCCGCCGGCGCCCGCTTGGTGTACAGCTTGATTACCCCGCCGGCAAAGTCGCCGGGCAGCTCGGCCGAGCCGGACTTGAAGATCAGCATGCGGTCGATCACGTTGCTGGGCACCATGTCGAAGGCAAAGGCGCGGGTGTCCACCTCCGAGCTGGGGGTGAGCACGTCGTTAAGCATCACGGCGTTGTAGCGCTGGGTCAGGCCGCGCACCAGCACGAAGCGGTTATCCTGAATGGATACCCCGGGCACGCGGCGGGCAATCTGAGCCGCGTCCCGGTCCTGGGACTTAACGATCTGCTCGGAGGACACGCCCGAGGCCACCAGCTGGGCATTGCGGACTTCGCTGATTACGGCGATGTCCGTGTACGTTTGGCGCTGGCCGGTTACCACTACTTCGCTGAGCTGGGAAGTGGCGCTGGCCAGAGCGGTGTTCACCACCACCACTTTGCCCGGCTCGACTGTTAAGCCGGACACTGTTTTCTTCTGGTAAGAAATGTACGACACCACCAGCGTGTGCGTGCCCGCTGGAATCTTGTTGAGCGTGAAATTACCATCCAGGTCGGTGGAAGCCCCGATGGTGGTGCCCTCCACGCCGACACTGGCGCCGATGATGGGCTCCTTGGTGGCCTCATCACGGATGACTCCCTTGATGGTTCCCGTCTGCGCCACGGCAGCTAAGCTGCTGGTAGCCAAGAGCAGGGAGGTTCCGAAGGTTACGCGGATAAGTTGCTGCACCATGTTTTTGAATTATGGTGCAAAGGTCCCGCCGCAATATTACCTGGAAATATAGCCAGTGTTACCAAACCTTTACTGTTGGCCCGGCCGGGTGAACCGGTTGGCCAGCCTTGCTTTAGCAAGCGCACGTAACGGCACGCATGGCGGCAGCCGGCATCGGCCCGGTGGGACTCCCCGGTGCGGGAGAAAGCGGCTAGTGGTGGCGCGGCCCCGTTTCCTTTAGCCGCGAGCAGCAAGTAGCGCCGCAGAACCACGACCACGCCGCCCCAGGGCGGAGCCCCGTGCCCTGCTCCTGCCAGCCAACGGCAGCCGACCAGGGGATGCCGGCGCCCAGCGCTTGCTCCGTACCCGTCTGCGCCGCCCCGTGCTCTCGGCAGCTGCAGTTTTTGATCATCTCCCGCGTCGCCGCGTCGCAAGCGTCCCAACCCGGGAGAAAGCTGGAGTCAACCGCTTGACCTGGTGCTCTGGGGCGATGCTGGCGGCCCCGGATGCCCCGGAAAAACCAAAACGCCCCAGCCGCAGTGGCCGGGGCGTTTACCCACTGTGAATTGCTTGCTTCACTCACCAAGCAGTGGACTTTTCGGGCGTGGTTTATTTACACCAAGGGCAATTGATTTAGCTCCAAACAATCGTTGGCCGGTCCACCAGCGCAAAATGCCGAATCGTAAGCTTGAACAGGCTCGGGCGTTAACCCAGGTGCCAGCTGGTGAACACTGCTTTTAATAAACGGTGCTTTGCGGATCGAAATTGGTCCAGCCTTGGGCCCAATTCTCGCTCGCGCCGAAGGCTCCGCGGTAGCTAACCTTGTCAAAGAAGGCATCGCTGGCCTTGCCCGTGAACACCGCCCCCGTGAGCAGCGGGGAGCTGCCCTGCAACAGCAGCCCCGGCGCGTTTAGGGTGAATTGCGCGGCATTCAGGCCCAAGGTGGCCAGGTTGGCGGCGCTGACCACGGCGTTGTTTTTGCCGGCGCCGTTAAACCACGTTTCCACGTCGCTATCGGTGAAAGCTTCCCCGCTGGTGTTGTTGGCAGCCCGCAGCGGCCGGGTCACGTTAGCCAGGGTGACGCCGCGCAGTTCCAGCCCCCCGCTGCGCACGTTGGCCCAGGTTGGGGTGCCGTCCAGCCGCAAGCCTTCGGGGTAGCCCACGAATACAGCGTTGAACAGGCTAATGGAGGTATTCCGGCGCAGGTGTAAGGCCGACTGGTAGACGCCGCTGCCGGCCTGCTGGCTGGCCGGCGGCGTACCGCCGGTCAGGAAGACGCTTACGTTGCTGAACACCGGGGCGGTAAGCGGAAGGCCGGCGTTGTCGCCGGTGGCCGGGGTACCGGGGTTGAAGTTGTCCGACTCGAAGCCGTTCGAGCCCGACTGGTCCGCGTACTGGGGATCGCGCAGCGCCAGCGCGTACTGCACCTTGCCCGTGAAGCCAAAGTCGGTGTCGAAGTCGTCGTCGAAGCCGCGGAAGGCCACCAGGTGCTTGGCGTTGGCCGTGCCGCCAAACCACTCAAAGGAGTCGTCACCGGAATAGGACACCTGCACGTAGTCGATCTGCGTGCCCGAGCCCACCCCGTATAGCGTCAGGCCGTTGATTTCGCTGTTGGCGCCGGACGAGAGGGGAATGCCGGCGAACTCGATGCGCACGTACTTAAGCGCGCCGGAGTTATCGTTTGGGTTGGAGCCGCCGAACGTACCGCCGATGCCGCCCTCCGGCTGGGTGCTCAGCGATTGGTTGATCGGGGCGCTGCCGATCAGCACCACCCCGCCCCAATCGCCGTAGTTGCGGGAGCCCGGCGCTTTGGCCGAGGTGAACACGATGGGGTTGGTGGCGGTGCCCACCGCTTGAATCTTGGCCCCTTTGTCAATGATGAGCGTGCCTTTGCTGGCCTGGTCACCGAAGATCTTGGTGCCGGGCTCAATGGTCAGGGTAGCGCCGCTGCGTACGTACACGAAGCCCTGCAGCAGGTACTTCTCGCTGGCTTTCAAGGTCCGGCTGGCGGTGATCTCCCCGCTCAGGATCACCCGCCCCGCGCTGTCGGTCGGGCCGCTGGGCTGATCCACCACGGGCGCGTTGTCGTTGTTATCCTCGCAGCTGCTCAGGGAGGAGCCGGTCGCTACCGTTAGCAAGGCGAGCAACACCAGTTTCGGAAAGCGTTTCATAAGGCGTAAAAAAGTATGGTGCAGATGTCGGGAAGGCTTTGCCGCCACCCCGGGGTTGCAATGCGCTGCAAAATTCCCTTCCCTGTGTTATCTGCAGGTCAGCCACGTATTACCATTTTGTTTTTATTAGACTAGCTCCCTAACCCGCCATTGACAGCTGCTGGCCGGCACCCGCAATGCCGACCTGCTTCATGGCATTGACCTCCGTGACGGCCCCTTCGGCTCGCCGGGACGCTCGAAGCATCCGCAGGAATTCAAGGCTTCGGCCGCGGGCGGTGCTCAACTCCAGCAATTAGCGCTGCCTGCAGGAAAATGGCCGGAAGTAGCCCTCCCGTTACGCCGTGCTAGTGCAGTGCATACAAACTGGTACTGCCGGCTCCGCTTGCACGCAACCCTGGCCATGGCTGCGGGGGTGCCACCCAGGTAAACCAAGCGGGCTGGCGGAAGGCTCGCGAGCGCATCACGTGCCCCCTAGCTCGAAGCAAAGCGCGTCTTACCGGGCGGCGTGGGTAAGCTCATCTCGCCGTGCAGGTTAATCTGCTGCCAACTCACCGGTACCGTTCCCTCGATAGCCTCCGCCTGGCGCTTCCCGGCGGGCCGACGACCGAGTGCTTACCTTGGATAGCGACAAATCCAGCCCATAATGATAGTCCGGCCCGGCCCTGCCGCGGTAAACCAGTCATTCGCTGCGGCCGCATGCTGCTGGCGGCCCTGCGGCCCGCCGAGCCGCCTGATGGCCCCCCGGGTACACGCGCTAATTCCGTTGTGCTGGAACGCGGCGCGCCTGCCCAAGCACTTGGATATGCTGCCAGCCCCCCCGCCGTACGACGAAGGGCAGTGGCCTCGCCACTGGGACTGGCAGGTAAGGAACCCCGGCTACCCTGATTTACCGCGTTGTGTGCGGCTGGCTTGCTCGGGCCCTGGTCACCGGCTGCAAACGGCGCGGCAGAAAGTAAACGATTCAAAGCGAACGCGCACTCAGCGGTCTGGAAGCTGCCGGCCTGCTTGCGTGTGCGTTCGCCGGCCGTGGCCGAGCTCGACGGGCAGCTTTGGCCCCGCACCTATCCCGAGCCAATTCGCGGCCGGCGGCGGCAGCCTAACCGCCGCGGCCCACGCAGCGGGCAGGAAAGGTGGTGGCAAGGTACCGTTATGCAGTGTGCAGCCCCCTAAGTATATAAGCCAGTAATTATATAATGAATTCAATAAGGTCGGTCTTTGTTAACAAAATCTTAACATTGGATGCAACTCAGATGAAAAGGGGCTAGGGAAATTTGTGGTGGTATTTTTTCACCCACTTCCTGCATGCAACACCTTTACCCTTTTACTTGGCGACTGCTCTTGCTGGCTTGGCTGGCTTTGGGCTCCGGCGTGGTGGCCGCGCAGAACGTAACCGAAGAATTTGAGGCCGCTGGTAAAGCGGACTACCCAACGGGAGCGGTTGCGCTGTCTTCGGGCAGCTGGACCCTGGACGACGCCCTGCTGGGCACGGCCGCCGACGACCGCAAAGCCGGCCTGCAGGCCGTGCGCCTGGTGCGCCGCGGCACCCTCACCATGGACTTTTTCCTGCCCGGCGGCGCCGGCACCGTGACGGTGCAGCACGCCGCGTACGGCAGCGACGCCAGCTCGGCCTTCGAGCTGTGGTACCAGACCCAGGGCTGCGCCGACTGGGTGCGGGTGGGCGCGCCGGTGGTGGCGTCGGCCTACAGCCTGCAGACGGCCTCGTTTCCGGTAAACGTCCCGGGCAGCGTGCGCCTGCAGCTGCGCAAGGTAACCGGCGCCGCCGCCCGCCTCAACCTCGACAACTTCGCCGTCACGCCCTTTTCCGCGACCGCGCCCCCGCCCCCCGTGGCCGGCGACGACCAGCACCTGACCATGGGCAACCCCTCGGGCGCGGTGGCTGACGTAAGCCAACCCACGAACTACTTGATGGAAAAGGCGCAGTTCGCCCTCAGCTACCACCGCGACCGGGGCACCCCGAACTGGGTGAGCTGGTACCTGGCCCCGAAGTGGCTGGGCTCGACCAAGCGCCAGGACGATTTCCGCGCCGACCCGGCGCTGCCCGCCGGCTGGTATCAGGTGCAGAACACGAGCTACTCGGGCACGGGCTTTGACCGCGGCCACAACACCCCGTCCGCGGACCGCACCAGCACCGTGGCCGACAACTCGGCCACGTTCCTGATGACGAACATGATCCCGCAGTCGCCCGACAACAACCAGAAAACCTGGAACGAGCTGGAGGGCTACTCCCGCACGCTCGTAAGCCAAGGCAACGAGCTCTACGTGATCATGGGCTCCTACGGCATCGGGGGCGAGGGCGAGATCCGCACCACCACCCCGTTCCGGCAGGTGTACGCCGAAACCATCGACCAGGGCCGCGTGACCGTGCCCAAGCGCATCTGGAAGGTTATCGTCGTGCTGCCCCAGGGCACCAACGACCTGAGCCGCGTCGGCGGCGCCGGCACCCGCATCATCGCCGTGGACACGCCCAACGCCAACGGCATGACCACCAACTGGGGCCAGTACCGCACGTCGGTGGACGCCATCGAGGCCGCCACCGGTCTGGATTTGCTCTCGGCCCTGCCCCTGAGCGTGCAGCAGGTGGTCGAGGCCCAGGTGGACAACGGCCCCACCAACTAAGCCGCTTGGTTTCGCTTTTCTCCCAGCTTTCGCGATGATTCGTACTTATACCGCTTTCCGCTTCCTCGCCGCCTTGGTGGGGTTGCTGCTCAGCTTCGGCGTCCGGGCCCAGACGCCCTACGCCCTGAGCAACGGCAACTACGCCGAAAACTTCGACCAGATCAGCGGGTGGGCCAACGGCTTTGCCTCCGGCACCGGCGCGGCGCCCTTCAGCGTGGCCACCCCCAGCCCGACGCTGCCCAACCAGAACACCGTCTTTAGCAGCGGCACCAGCGGCGGCGTGCAGAAGGGCACCGGCACCATCCTCCTGCTGGCCACCGGCTCCACGGACAACAGCTCCGCGGCGGCCTTTGACCTGAACCTGGATTTCACCGGCACCACGGCCGGCACCATCACCCTGGACTGGGCCAGCGTGGCCAACTCCAGCGGCAACCGCCAGGCCACCTTTAAGCTGCAAACCAACACCGGTACGGGCGGCGCCTTCGTCGACCTGCCCGGCTCGAGCGTGGTGCTGACCAACAACGTGGCCTCCTCCGGCCAGCTGGCCGCCCTGACCCTGCCGGCCGGCTTTGACGGCAACGCCGCGGCCAAAATCCGCTTCTTCATCCAAAACACGGCCGGGGGCGTAGCCCCCATCTCCGGCTCCCGTCCCAAGGTCAGCATCGACAACCTGCGGGTAACAGCCACCGCAACGGGCGGCCCCGTCACGCCGGCCATCACCACCGGCACCGTGGCCGGCAGCCCCTACTGCGTGAGCGCCACGGCCGGCGCGGCCGTGTCCGTACCGTTTTCGAGCACGGGCGGCCTGTCGGGCACGTTCGACGCCCAGCTCTCCGACGCTTCCGGCGTGTTCGACGCGGACCTGACCAAAAACCTGATCGGCTCCGGCTCGGCCTCGCCGCTGGCGGCCACCATTCCGGCCGGCACCCCGGCCGGCACGGGCTACCGCATCCGCGTGGTGCACGCGGCCAGCCCCACCACGGGCTCGCCCAACGGCAGCAACCTCGTCGTGAGTGCCCCGCCGGCTTCCAACACCGTCACGCTTAACCCGGCCGCGGCCCAAAGCGTGCTTACCACCGGCAGCGGCTCCGCCATCACGGCGACGGCCACGGCCCCCAGCACCTTCGCCTGGTTTTACTCCCCCAGCAGCACGGGTCCCTTTACCTCGGCCCTGGCCAGCGCCACCGCCGCCACCTACACCCCCAAAGGCAGCGACTTCGGCGGCGCGGGCACCTACTACCTCGTAGCGCGGGCCACCAGCACCTGCGGCGGCGTCGCGGGCACCAGCGCCCCGGTCACGATCACGGTCAGCGCCCCGCAGCCCACGCTCACGGCCGCGCCCAACCCCGTGCCCGACTTCGGCAGCGTGGTGGTCGGCTCCGCCTCGGATCCCAAGACGGTTAGCCTAACCGGCAGCAACCTCTCCGGCCCCGTTACCCTGACCCCGCCGGCCGGCTTCCAGCTGCGCACCGGCAGCAACGCTTTTAGCTGCGCCGCGCTTACGCTCACGCCCACGGCGGGCGGCAGCCTCTCGGCCAGCGTGGAGGTGCGCTTCGTACCGGCCCTGGCCCAGGCTTACAGCGCCGCCATTGCCGTAAGCGGCTCGGCCACCACCTGGCCGGGCATTGCCGTATCCGGCACCGGCACGGCGGCTGCTTACCCGCCCAGCCTGAGCACCGACGCCCCGGGCACCATCACCGCTACCGCCGCCACCGGCGGGGGCGAGGTGCTCGAGGACGGCGGCAGCCCCGTCACGGCCCGCGGCCTGGCCTACGCCACCACCGCAGCCCCCACGACCCAGGACGACTTCACGGAAGACGGCACTGGGCTGGGCCGCTTCACCAGCCAGCTTAGCGGCTTGCTGCCCAGCACGACCTACTACGTGCGGGCCTACGCCACCAACGCGGTGGGCACCAGCTACGGCCCCGTGGTGTCGTTTACCACCCCGGCCGCGCCGGCGGCCGACCTGGTCATTAGCTCGGGCAGCGCGGCCAGCCCCGTCGACGTGGCGGCCGGCACCTACGACAACGTCACGGTGACGGGCACGGGCTTTGCCCGCCTGGCCGGGGCGGTGGTAGTCAACGGCGCGCTGACGGTGCAAACCGGCGGCGGGCTGAGCACCAACTGCCAGCCCCTGACCGGCAGCGGCTCCTTCACCCTGCAGCCCGGCGCCACGCTGAGCATCTGCGACGCGGCGGGCATTGCCGGCAGCGGCGCCACCGGGGCCGTGCAGCTGACGGGTTCGCGCAGCTTCGCGCCCGGTGCCGACTACGTCTACAACGGCACCCAGGCCCAGGTAACGGGTAATGGCTTGCCCGCGCAGGTGCGCAACCTGACTTCGGCTAACGCCGGCGTGCTGACCCTGTCGCAACCCGTGGCCATCCGCCAGGTGCTGACGCTGAACGCCGGCTCGCTGAGCACGGGCGGCCAGGCGCTGACGCTGCTCTCGGACGCCACCGGCACGGCCCTGGTGGCCAACCTGGGCGCGGGCCGCGTCTCGGGCAACGTGACGGTGCAGCGCTACCTGGACCCGAGCCGGAACGCCGGCCTGGGCTACCGCCACCTGGCGGCACCCACGAGCGGCGAAACCGTGGCGGCCTTTGGCTCGGGCGGCGCGGCGCTGGTAACCAACCCCGCCTACAATTCGTCCCCCACCCCGACCCAGACGACGCCCTTCCCCACGGTGTTCCGCTACGACCAGGCCCGCCTGGCTTCTTCGCCGGCTACCACTCTCTCGGCCTTTGACAAGGGCTGGGTGTCGCCGGCCACCCCGGCCGACGCGGCCAGCCTCACGACCGGCTTTACGGTGCAGCTGCCGGGGGCCAGCACGCTGAGTTTTACCGGCGCGGTAATCGGCGGGACGAGCGTGCTGAACCTGAATCGCGACGGGGGCCCCACGGCCGCCGAGGCCGGCTGGAACTTCCTGGGCAACCCCTACCCCGCCCCGCTGGACTTGAGCACCATCCCCGGCTCGCAGCTGGTGAATTTGGACGCCGCGTTCTACACCTACGAGAGCACCTCGCAGTACGGAGGCAGCTACCGCAGCTACGTCAGCGGCTTCGGCAACCCGCTCCTGGGCACGGCCCAGGCGTTCTTCATGCGCGTCAGCGCCGGCCAGACCGCCGGCAGCCTCACGCTCACCAACGCCAACCGCGTAACCAGCTACGGGTCGCAGGCCCCGGTGCGCCGGGGTACGGCGGACACCCGCCCGCAGCTGCAGCTCACGCTGGCCGGGGCCGGCCTCTCGGACGAGCTGACCGTGTACGCCCAGCCGGGCGCCACGGCCGGCTTTGACGCCGCGCTGGACGCCGCCAAGCTGTGGAACCCCAACGGGCTGAGCCTGGCTGCGCTCTCGGCCCAGGGCGAGCCCCTGGCCATTGACGGCCGCCCGGCCTTCCCGCTCGCGCAGCCCGTGCCCCTGACCGTGCAGGTGCCCCGCGCTGGCTCTTACTCCTTCACGGCCGCCTCGGTGGCCAACCTGCCCGCCGGCACCACCGCGCTGCTGGTGGATTTGACCACCGGCACCCGCACGCCCCTGCAAACCGGCACCCGCCTGACGCTGGAGCTGCCCGCCGGCACCAGCGCCGGCCGCCTGCAGCTGGAGGTGAGCGGCCGCATCCTGAGCACGGTTAGCCCGCTGGCCCAGCAGCTGAGCGTGTACCCGAACCCGAGCGCCGACGGCCAGCTGCAGCTGGTACGCCCCGCCGCCTGGGGCAGCCTGCAGGTAGAGGTGCTCAACAGTGTGGGCCAGGTGGTGCAGCGCGCCGCCCTGCGCCCCGGCGACACCCAGCTCGACGTGCGGACCCTTTCCGCCGGCGTGTACACCCTGCGCCTGACAACCCAGGCCGGCCAGACGCTGACCAAGCGCCTGGTGCGCCAGTAACCCGCGCTAACCCGCCGGACCGGCCCCAGACGCGGGTCGGTCCGGCCGGGCGCGCCTTTTCTTCTTAGCTTACTTTTTGCCCATGAAACCCCTTGTACTAATCGCGGTGCTGCTGACGGCCGGCCTGCTGCGCCCCGCCGGAGCCTATGCCCAGGGCCCCGGCTCGGGCGGTCCCGCGCCCGGCCCCACCGACCCTTCAGGCCCCACGGCCATTCCCATCGACGGCGGAGCTTCGCTGCTGGCCGCCGGCGCCGTGGCCTACGGCCTGCGCACCCTGCGCCAACGCCGCCGCTCCTAATCCGGGCGGGTGCCTAACCTGCGCTGCCGCGCCGGTCCTCCCGTACTGGGAGCGACCGGCGCGGCAGTCGCGTTTGGCGGCACCGCCTAGCCTCCGGTCTTGGCCTAGGCGTGCTCACCGGGAAGGCGCGCAGCTCTCCCCTGGGGGCCGACGCGCCAGCGGCGCGCATTGCGCGCCGGCTAAACGGGCGGCGCCGGAACCTAACCTTCGAGCGCCCGGATGCCCGCCGCCAGGTTCGGGACTTAGTTCTACAGCCTACGTATGCAACCCGAAAACGCCCCCCTCGCTTGTGGTCAGGGGGCTGGGGGTCGCCTCCCCCTAGCCGCTATTCCATGAAATCACTCTTTACGCTTGCCCTGCTGCTGGCTGCCGCCGCCACGCGGGCCCAAATACCGACGCCGGCAGACTCCGCCGCAACCAAGCCGGTCACCTTTTATGGCTTCGTCGACGCTTATTACGGCTACGATTTCCGGCATGCCGCCACCCATGAGCGGCCCGGCTTTCTGTACTCGCACAACCGCCAAAACGAGTTCACCGTCAACAACGCCGTGCTGGGCGCACGCTACGCCGGCGGCCGGGTGCGCGGGAGCCTGGGCCTGCATGCCGGCACGTACCCGCAGGCCAACTACGCGCCGGAGCCCGTCATCTTCCGTAACATTTTCGAGGCCTACGCCGGCTTTCGGCCGTTCCGCCGGGCCTGGCTTGACGCGGGCCTCTTCGCCTCGCATATCGGCTTTGAGTCGGCCATCAGCAAGGACAATTGGACGCTCAGCCGCTCGCTTATGGCCGAGAATTCGCCTTACTACGAGTCGGGGGTGCGTCTGTCCTACGAAGTAAGCCGGCAGCTGACGCTGACCGCGCTGGTGCTGAACGGCTGGCAACGCATCCGGGAAAACAACCAGGCGAAGGCCCTCGGTACGCAGGTCCAGTGGCAGCTCACCGACAAGCTGCTGCTCAACAGCAGCACTTTTTACGGCAACGAGCAGCCCGCTGACTCCCTGCGCCGGCGCCGGTACTTTCACGACTTCTTCGCCCGCTACGCCGTTACCGACCGGCTGAGCCTGGCGCTGGTCTTCGACGTGGGCCAGCAGGAAGGCACGCGACGCGGCGGCAAAGCCGACACCTGGCACACCGGCGCCGCGTTTGTGCGCTACCGGCTTACGCCGCACTGGGCCGCCGCGGCCCGCGCCGAATACTATTACGCCCAACGCGGCGTGGTCATCAGCAGCCTCGCCCCGCAACCCGGCGACGCCGACGTAAACCTGCGTGGGGCTTCCCTGAACCTCGACTACGCCCCCGCCCCCACCGTACTCGTGCGCCTCGAAGGCCGCCTGCTGACGGCGCACCGCAAGCTATTCGAGCAGGAAAATAATCGTCTCGCGGCTACTTACGGCAACTTTACCTCCAGCATTGCCCTCAGCTTCTAACTCGCCTGCCCCGCGTCCCGGCGGCGGTGTGCCGTCTTCCGATCCTCACGCCTAGGAGTCGCCGCGGCCGAGCGTCGCGGCGCTGCGAGCTGAACCGCTACGACGTGACCGTGGTGCCGGGCTAGGGGGGGAAATGTGCGGCCGCGCCCTACCCTGCGGCCAACTGGCGGCCATCCGGGTCCGTGGGCTGGCCGACAAGTGGGGGACGTGGGCTTATGCGTGAGCAAGCTGCGCGCCCGCCTAGGGGGGCGCAGCTCCGACCTGGCCTAGGTGTCTGCTGCGCTGGCTGGCTTTATCCAGCCCGAGCACTTGGGGTAGCTGCGAGCGCTGTCTGCTGCCGGTGTACCCGCGTTAACCCACGGCTGCCCTCCGCAGGCGCGCCCGAATGGCCCCGTCGCAGGGCGGCGCGGGCGCCCAAGAACCGAAAGGTTCCTTTCCCGCAGGCGTACCTGCCCACTCAGATTTCAGGAAGCGTTAACCCGTCCCGTGACCTAGCAAGCCCTCAGCGGCTGGTTTCAGGCCAGAAGCCTCCCTATCCTTTTCGAGCCGAAGGCAGGCGGGACAAATCTTGTACGCTAAGCGCAACGGCGGACGGCTCAGCGCAGGCCCAGCACCTTGAGCAGCAGGCCGGCGGGGTTCTTTGCGGCCTTGATCTTCTGGGTTTTGAGCTTGTAGGCAAAGGCATTTACTTCGCCGACCAGGCGCTCCTCGCCCAGGATGCGCTCCACGAGCTGGGGATCGACGATGCCCAGGGCTTTTAGGTGGTGGCGGGCCAGCTCGACCTTACCGTCCTCGGCGGGGCGCTCAAACTGCAGGGGCAGCTGCTGCGGGGTCTGCTGCTTGATAAAGAAGCGGATGCTTTCAAAGGAGCGGCCCTTTTTGATGAGCTCGTACTGGATCTGCAGGTCGGTGTGCTGGTTGATTTGCTTGACGGCCACGTCGAGCACGAACTTCTGGAACATGGACACCTTGGTGTACTGCTCGGCCTCGATGCCCTTGGGGTCTTTCAGGTGCAGCATGACCTTGAAGTCCGAGATGGTAAAGGTCTTGCTCTCCCCCACGTCCTTCCACTGCGAGGCGATCTGGTAGATGCGCTTGGCGTACTTGCTCGACAGGGAGAAAGCGGCCTGCAGGCGGTAGGAGGTAAAGTTATTTTTCAGGTCGATCAGGTAGGGCCGGATCTTTTCCGAGATTTCCAGCTCGATGACCCCTTCCCCCTTCAGGTATTCGGCCGAGGCCAGCAAGCCCACCTGCAGCAGGCGCTTTTTGTCCTCGATCACGTACTCGCGGGTGCGCAGCGAAGACGTCGCTTCGAGAAACTGCTGGTAGTTCCACTGCCGCCCGGTCAGGCTTTCCAAATCCTTTACCCGCACCTTGTAGAGCGTACCCGTCCGGTCCTCTTTCTTCAGCAGGGAAAGCAGGTAAAAGACCACGTCCATCTCGCAGGCCGTCATCTCGTAGCGGGCCGTGGTAATGGCGTTGTGCTGCCGGATTTCGATGGCGGCCGTGTCGCTTTGCTTCATACAGGGGGCAGGGTAAAGTCGAGCTAAGCTAAGCAAACGGAAAGAGCTGAGGAAAGTTTTTCCCGTGATTCTTTCCTTTAGCTTATAAAACCTTTCCCTCCCGCTTATAATCCCTTCCCTTTCGCTTATCAAACCTTTCCGCTGGGCTTATAATCCCTTTCTTTTCGCTTATAAAACCTTTCCCGAAAGGCCCGTAACAACCCAAGGGTCAACAACTTATAAGCCCTGCAAATAAGACAAAGAAGACAAATATTTCACAAGTTGTGACAAGCCCCAGCGGTAAGGGTATTTAGGGTGGTGGTTCAGAATCAAACAAAACAACGACGGCCAACAAAAACAACAAAGTCAGCAAAATGCCCAGTCCACTTTATGGGATTGCATTATTCTAATACGGTTAATAATATAATCAGTATTCGGCTTATAAAGCCTTTCTTTTAGTCTGCCCGGTCTCCAACCGCTCCGCCTTGCGCCCAGGTTAATCAGGCCGCACCACACGGATACTGCCGACCGAGCGGGCAGGCCGGTGACCGGCGCCCCCCTGCACCTGGCCCTCAGTAGCAACCGGTTGCTGTCCCCGGAAGGGAAAGGTTTTATAAGCCCCACCCGGGGCCTGCGAGCCAATTATGGTGAAAAGAAAGGTTTTATAAGTCCGCGCCCCTCCCCTAGCCCGAAGCCCGGACCCGACGGGGTCAGCAAGCTGCCCGCTCGCGGGGAAAGGAAAGGTTTTATAAGCCCGGGCGAGCGCAGGCCCAGCGCCGACTAATCTGCCACGCCACCCGCCGCAACCGCGCCCGCAACCCAAAGGAAAGGAATCATAAGCCGTTTGCCGTCTGCTAAGCGGGTTTTTACCCGAAAGGAAAGATTTGATAAGCACTATGTTTAGGGCAATAGCCAACCTCTCCTTTTCCCGCTAAAGGAAAGGTTTTATAAGCGATAGCAGCCAGTGACAAGGCCAGCTCAGCCCCGCGAACGGAAAGGTTTTATAAGTGCCGGCCTGCGGGCCAGCCAGCACCCCGGCGCCCGAAAAGAAAGGTTTTATAAGCGGGCCTCGGCCGTTCCGGGCAAGCCGGCCGCGCGGCCGGGCAGGCGCCGGGCCCGCAGCACCCGCCGGTAGGACAAGGGCAGGGTCACGTGGCGGCCCCCGCCCTTTTCGTAGAGCTCCACGACCAGGTGCTGGCTGGCCGGAAACGTAAACCGCCGCAGCACGAACACCTGGCTAAGCTGCCCGTTTCCGGCAATCTGGGCCTGGCCACCGTTGTAGACGTAGTAGGGCTGCAGCGGGCGCTGCTGGGCGGCCGTGCGCCGCACCCGGCGGCGGTCCTGCAGGTAGAAGCGCACAAAGTCCACGTCGAACGGGATGCGGGTGGTGTTGCGCGCGTGCAGGGGGAGGAAAAAGGAGTCGCCGTCGGTGTAGAGCTCCCCGGTCTGCAGCTGCACGCCCTGCTGCCCGCGTCCCCGGCCCCGGGGGCCCTTGGCCAGGGCCAGGCGGGCGGCGCGTTCCAGCTCGGGCTGCGCGGCGGGCTGGTGGCGCAGCTGCACCCGCGGGGAGGGCTGTTCGCTGCCGGCCCCCAGATCCAGGGTCAGCAGGCGGGGGTTGCGCTCGTAGTGCACCAGAAAGGAATACAGCTTGCCGTCGGCCGCCAGCACCGTCATGTTGGTTTCGGCAAAGCCGGCCCGGCTGGCTTTTACCTTGACAATGTTGGTGGCGCTTTCCGCCCGCGCGGCGATGATGTCGCCGCTGCCCAAATCCACGTAAGTCACGGCGTAGGGAAACACCAGGTGGGTGGTTTTCTGCAGGCCCACCCCCAGGCGGTAGGCGGGCACGGCCTGCCGGGGCTCGAAGCTTAACGCGGGCTGCTGGGCGCGGGCGGATACGGCGGGTAAGAGCAGGGGAAACAGCAAACAAAACAGGCGCTTGGTCATGGCTTAAGCAGAAGTTGGTGGTTGGCTTTGAGGGTAATGCGCACCTGCCGGGTGCGGCGGCCGAGCAGGCTCCGCCCGGTTTCGAGCGCGACGCCGGCCGCCGCGGCGCCCGGGTGCGGGGTTGCGGCCAAAGCTTCGGCCGCGCTGAGGCCCGGCTGCACGCCCTGGCGCAGGGCCTCGCCCGTGGGAGCCCCGGGCACGAACAGGCCTTCGCTGCCGTCCAGGTCGTAGGCCCGCAGGGCGACGGGCAGCAGGCGGTTGTGGACCTGCACGCCCCGCACTTCGATGCGCAGGCGCTCGCCCGCGAGCCGGCACTGCCCGTGCACGAGCGTGTGGCGGGGCAGCAGCTGCCCGTTTACCCGGGCTTCCTCGGTCAGGCGGAGCTTTACGGTGCCCCCGCTCGCCACCGCCTGGTCGGTGTGCACCACGGCCGGCAAGGCATTGCCCGCCTCGTTCGGGGCCGCGTCGCTGAGCGTGTAAAAGCCCGTCCGGCGCGGGCGCCCGGCCCCCGCAGCCAGGGAGGAGACCACTGCCGGGCCCACGGGCTGCACCACGGTCGCGGGCTCCCGGCGCCGGGCAGCGCGCGCCGCAGCAGCGGGGCGGGAACTCTGCAGCCGGCGCTGGTACTCGGCTTTGAGCACTTCCAGCTCGGCCAGGGAGCGGTCGAGTTCGTCCTGCTCGGCGCTGCGCCGGGCGGGAGGCTCCTCCCCTGCCCCCGCCGGCGGGCGGGAGGCCGCGCCGGCCGGGGCGTAGGTTTGTGCCTGCAGGGAGGCCAGCTGCCGCGCCGCGGCCCGGGCGTAGGCGTCGCCCCGGCTGCTGTCGCGCCCGGCAGCGCCCGGTTGCAGGCCATAGTTCAGCCCGGCGGTCGTATCGACGCGGCCCGGGGCGAAAGCCAGGCTCCGGGGCTGGGCGGAGTCCGCCCGCAGGCGGGCATCCAGCTTGCCGGCCAGCGGGCGGGGCGGCGCGGCGCCGGGCAGCTCGGTGTTAAGCCCGCCGAGGCCGGCGGGGGATTCCGGGGCAGAAACCGGGCGCCCGCCGCCCAGCAACCAGAACACCAGTGCGGCGCAGGGCACCACGAAGACGGGTAGGGCGACGGCCATCCGGCGCTCGTGCAGAAAGGAAGGCGAAGGGGGCGGTAGGGCGCTCATGGGCAGCGAAAGAAATCAGCGGGGCTCGGTGCGCACGTCCTGGTTTTGCAGCACGCGCCAGCGCTCCATCAGAAAACCGTGGGGGTTGTTTTCCGAGCGGGTAACCGGGCGCAGGCTGCACGCCGAGACCAGGTTGCGGGTGGTCAGGGAAGAGGAGCGGATGATCAGCTGGGTGGCGTAGCAGCGGGCCGTGCGCGCGGCCGGGTCCACCACCACGGAGTCCACCCGCAGCTTCTGGCTGATGTTGGCCGCAATCAGGTCGTTGTAGTAACCCTTCTCGCGCAGGTTGTCGTACATGCGCCGCGCGCTCGCGTCGGCCAGGTACAAGGCCCGGCCCACGTTGTACTCGATGGCCTTCTCGTCCGGGTCGAGGGTAAAGAACAGCTCGTGAAAGCGGCGTACGTGCTCGCGGGCTTCCACCGGGCGGTTGTCCCGCACGTCCCGGGCCGCGGCCGTGAGCAGCTGCCCGTCGGCGAGCAGGTAAACGCGGTTCTGGGCGGCACTGACCGCGCGCAGGCAGGCGAAGAGGGTAAAGCCAGTGAGCAGCAGGCAAAGCACCCCGAACACCACGGCCAGGGTTCTGACCTGCTGAAAGGCAGTTTCCACGTTTTTAAGGCTGCGAAGCATGGCTCAGGGTTAGGGGTTGGCGGTGGGCTTGTAGCCGGAGGCAGGCTGCCGGTGCAGGTTGGGCAGCAGGGTGCTGCCCAGGGCTTGGGTGCCGCCGGCCAGCCGGCCCGCGACGGCCCCGGCGCCGGCGGCAGCGGTGTTGGCGACCCCACCGCCGGCCTGCAGGCGGGAGATCGCGGTTTGCAGGCCCGTGGCCTGAATAATCCAGCCCGCTACCGTGGGCACGGTGAAGTAGCCGACGATGGCAATGAGCAGAAAGATCATGTACCCGTAGTCGGCCGTGCTCGCGTCCGCCCCGGCGGCAAGGTTGTCCAGGTCCTGCTGCAGCATGAGCACCTGGATGCGGGCGATGATGGCCCCGTAGATGTTGGCCACGGGCAGCCACAGGAACACGTTGACGTAGCGGGAAAACCAGCCGGAAAGCGTGCCTTCAAAACCCGGCCAGATAGCAAAGCCGAAAGAGATCGGCCCGATGATGCTTAGCACGATCAGGAAAAAAGTGCGGATGGTGTTGATGACCAGGGCCGCCGCGTTGTAGGCCAGCTCCAACGCCTCCTTGAGCCATTCGCGAAAGCTCTTCTGGACGTTGTAAGCCATGCGGTCAAAGTACAGGCCCGACCTTCCGCTCAGGTCGAAATATTCCTTTTTAGCGAGTTCTTGTTCAAATGCTTCATCGCTTTCAAAGGGTTGATTTTCTGCTTTAGAGGCAAGCACTTTTTCCTTTCTATTCTGGAGATCAACTATAGTTTGGTTTTGCGCTTGTACTAACCCCTTAGTTGCGCCTGAGAGAGGATTCATGACCCCATTCAGAGTATCGAGCAACAAAGGGAAAAGAGCGATGGCCAAGCCGATGGCAAACGGTCGGAGCAGCGGGAAGAAGTCGATGGGCTCCGCGTTGGCCAGGGAACGCCAGACCGACACGCTGATTAAGGCCAGTGCCCCCAGCCCGCCCAATGCCCGGCCGACGTTGATAAAGTCCTTGCACAGCGGATACATCTCGCGGTAGAGGGTATCCAGCAGGTCCTGCAGCGACTTGAAGGAAGAAGTGACTTGAAGAAGAATTTGCAGTAGCATCCGCAGAGTTGGTTAGCGGCTGACGCCGTAGAGTTCGTGGATGGTGCGCCGCTCCCGCGCCCGCCGGGCCTGCTCGGCCGCCAGGGCCGCGTTGCGCCGGGTGACGTAGCTGACCAGCGCCAGGTGGTGCTGCATGCGCTCGTCGACGCGGTTGATGTATTTCAGGCGCTGGGCATCGGTCATCTGCGCGTACCGGGGCCGAAGCACCACCTGCAGGTCGTTGAGGATGTCGACGCTTTCCTCGATCAGCCCGGCGTAAGCCCGCTGCATAGCCAGGACCTGCGCGGGCCGGAGCGCCCCGGGTTGCTGCCGCAGCTGCGAGACGTGGCTGGCGTAGAGGTCGATGATGCGCCCCTGGTTTTCGAAAATGCGTCGGACCCGGTCGTACTGGCGAACGGTGGCGCTTACTTCCCGCAGGCTTTCGTACCACTGGCGGTGCAGATTCAGGTTTTGATCCACCAGCTTGGTGGTGAGCGCCTGCTGTTTAACCCCGCGATCGAGCAATTGCCGGGCCCGGCTTTTGAGCTTACTCATGGTGGTCTGGTGGCTGATTTGCTTGCGGGAACTGCGCTCGGCAATGGGGGCGGAGACGATCAGTTGGGCCGCAGCCGGCCCGGAGCCCAGCACAAGTGCCAGGCCCAACCACGTTACCAGTCGGTGTTTCATGGCTTAGGGCGCTACGCCGTAGAGCTTTTCCACCAGGCGCCGATCCGCCAGCTGCACGGCCTGTTGCCGGGAAAGGGCCTGGCTGCGGCGGGTGAAGTACACGAGCAGGTCGTAGTGACGGGTTATGCGCTCGTCCAGCGCATCGATCAGCTCCAGGCGCTCGGCGTCCGTCATCTTGGCCCCGGCGGGATTGACCAGCACCTTGAGCTCGTCGAGCATGCCCGCCCCTTCCCGCAGCAGCCCGGCGTAAGCTTTGCCAATGGCCGCCCGCTGTTGCGGGTTCAGGTTGTCGTCGGTGGTAAAACGGGTGATGTAATCCGAGTAGATTTTGATCATCGCGGCCTGCCGTTCGAAAATGTGCTGCACGCGCCGGTAGGTACGTACTGCCTCGCTGATCTTGAGCAGCCCCTCGTACCATTCCTTGTGCAGTAGCATGTTCTGCTTGCTGTAAGTCTTGGTTAAGGTCTGCTCCACCACTCCTTTATCGATCAGCACGTTTGCCTTCGCTTCCAGCCCCTTCATTGTGGCTTGCAGGCCCGTCTGCATGAAGCTCTGGCCCTCCAGTACCGGGGCTGAAACAATGGCTTGAGCACTTAAGGATGAGCTTGACCATAGAATGAGGAAGATGGCGACAGTAGATCTTATCAGATGCTTCATAGCTATTTCAACCAAGTCAGCAGATAGACTAAATGAACTGGTTAGTAATCAGCTCTAAATCCACTTTTGAAGCTTTGCTGGGAGGACTTGCTTATCCTGCGGTCAACATCTCGCGTTAAGCCTGCTACAATTGACAAACGGTTTACTTGATCCCTCTTTACCTCTACTATTAGCCTTCGTTGAGTTGTAGGGTCAACACCGGGGGCATTCTCTGGCAGCATAAGGAGCTTTTGCAGATTCCCGAAGCTTGCGGATACATGTTTATCGAATTTGCCATTGACCGATGCCAGATCGGATTTATCGAGCACACTCGATCGTTGATATTGTCTCAGTTTTGCATTTTTTAGGTGGAGTATATCAAGGTGCGCTCGAAAGGCTTGCTCGGCCCTAGGATCAAATTTTATCTCGTTAACACGCTTACCATTGTACCACACTTCCATAGCGTCCAACAGCTTCTCATAATGAGGTCTCTCCTCTACCGGCAGCGTATCGAGCCTAGCTTTCAGTTCATTTAGGATCGCTGGCTGTTCATCGTTTATTCCAACCCGCTTCTCCATTGGGCTCTGCTCTCCGCAGGAAACGCCCAGCAAGCCGAGCAACAGCGGAAGTACAAGGTGTCTGGTCATGGTGGAGTAGTTAAGTGGCAGTGACAGGCTTAGGCTCGCTGCTCGCGCAGCTCCTGGGCGTAGGCCCGAATCGCGCCGGGCAAGTCGCCCGCGCGCTCGGCGGTCAGGGCCTGCAGGCGCAGCTTTTCCTTTTCCTCGGTGGTGTAGGTCACGTATTCCTCGGGGGATACTTCCGTGGCGTACACTTTGGAGACTGTGCCGCCCAGGGAAATGAACACTTCCTTGTAATGCCGGCCGGGCCGCAGATCCAGGTTGATGGAGAGCACCTGCGCTTTCTCCTTGTTGGAAAGGGAAAGCAGCTGCTGGATTTCCTCGAAGCGGTGGGCGTACTTGCGCTGGTCGAGCAGGATCTTGCAGTCGGAGTTGTTGATGATGGTGTTCTTGACGATGGCGTTGCCCACGATGTCGTCCACTTCCTGGGTGACGATGACGGCCTCCCCGAAAAACTTGCGCACGGTCTTGAACAGGTAGCGGATGTATTCGGCCATGCCGGCGGTGGCAATGGCCTTCCACGCCTCCTCGATCAGGATCATTTTCCGGGTGCCCTTCAGCCGCCGCATCTTGGCGATAAAGGTTTCCATTATGATCAGCGTCACGACGGGAAACAGGATGGGGTTGTCCTTGATGTTGTCCAGCTCGAACACGATAAAGGGCTCCGTGACCAAATCCAGCTCGCGCTCGGCGTTGAGCAGGTAGTCGTAGGCCCCGCCCCGGTAGTAGGGCTTGAGCACGTAAAGGAAATTGTGCAGGTCAAAGTCCTTTTCGCGCACCTGCTGCTCGCGCAGCACGGCCGCGTAGGGCCCGCGCACGAACTCGTAGAAGGTGTTAAAGCAGGGCCGCAGCTCCGGCTCCCGGCTTAGCTGCTCGTAGTACAGCTCCACGGCGTTGGTCAGGCTCACGTACTCGGCGCGGGTAGCCGGCTCGTCGTCCTTTTTCCACAGGGTCTGCAGCAGCACCTTCAGGCTTTCCTTTTTCTCCGCGTCCGGCGCGCCGCCCCCGCTGACCAGAAAGGGGTTGAAGGCAATCGGGTCCTGCTCCTCGTAGGTCAGGTACACCCCGCCCAGCAGCGCGCACAAGCCCTGGTAGGAGTTGCCCGTGTCCACCAGCAGCACGTGGGTGCCCTGCTCGTAGTACTGGCGCACCATGGCGTTGGTGAAAAAGGACTTGCCCGAGCCCGAGGGCCCCAGGATAAACTTGTTGCGGTTGGTGATTACCCCCCGCCGCATGGGCTCGTCCGAGAGGTCCACGAGCACGGGCCGCCCGGTCAGCCGGTCCGAGAGCTTGAGCCCGAAGGGCGAGCCCGCGTCCCGGTAGTTGGTTTCCACGTTCCAAAAGCACGCCGCCTGGGCGGCGAAGGTGGGAAAGGTCTCTTCCGCGGGAAAGTCCCCGGCGTTGCCCGGGATGCCGGCCCAGAAGATGGCCGGCGCGTCCACGGTGCTCTCGCGCGGGCGGCAGCCCAGGCGGGCGATAGCCGCGCTCACCAGGTTGCGCAGCTCCGGCAGCTCGCTTTCCCGCTCGCTCCAGGCCAGCACGTTGCAGTGGGCGCGCACGGGCTGCTTTTGCTCCGCGAGCGCCTCGTTCAGGTACTGCTCGTACCACTGCCGGTTGATGGCGTTCTGGCGGGAGTAGAGCGAGAGGGCGTTGAGGTTGTCCTTGCGCTTTTCGTAGCGGCGCAGGGTCTGGGCGGCATCGTCGAGGAAGATGTACTGGTTGTAGAGGTGGTTGCAGCCCAGCAGCAAGCCCAGCGGGGACGCCAGCCCCACGGCCAGCGGCGAGCGGTCGGTGGAGAGCGGCTCGTAGCGCACGGCCGGGTCAACCTCGGCGGGCAGGTCGTCGAGCCGGGCCAGCGAAAACAGCTGGCAGTGCTTGCCGCCCACCTGCAGGCCGCGGCTGAAGTCCAGGTCCACGAGCGGGGCGGCCGCACTTAGCTCCAGGGCCAGGTACTGCTCCAGCAGCCCGGTTTGGGTGTCGGTGCCCACGAGCTCGTCCTCCGTCAGCGGGTGCAGCCGCAGCGGGCCGGCGTCCTCGAGCAGGCGCTTGAACTGCCCGACCGCGTCGAAAAACGCGCTTTGCTGCTGCGCGTCGAGCTGGGTGCGCGGCACCAGGTGGCGGCGCGTCAGCAGCGAGGCCGGGCTGCGGTAGTGGGCCCGCTCGCTGGCCGTGCGCGTGACGAACAGAAAACACTCGTGGCGCAGAAACGGCCGCTCGAAAAAGTGGCGCTCGTAGGCCCGGCCCAGCAGGGAGTTTTCCAGCCGGGCGGCGGTGAAGTCGGGCCGGTACGCTTCGCTGGTAAACCAGTCCTGCTTGTGCACCACGGCCGGGGTGGGCAGCACCCGCAGGGCCTTGACCACGGCCGCGTGCAGGGCCTGGTACTCGGCCGGGGCCAGGGTAAAAAGCTCCGGCAGCTCCAGGCGGAAGGCAATGGTCAGGTCGGCGTTCTTGCTGATCAGGCAGCCCCGTTCCACGCGGTAGATGGGCTGCAGCTGCTCCAGCGAGGCCGACGGCAGCACGAGAGGTGGGCTCATGTGCGCTCGGGCGTTAAGGTGAGAAACAGCCGCGGATGGCGGCTGACAATGCGGCGGGGCTGCCGGCGGCGGGCCCGGGCTTTCAGGGCCCCGAACTCGCCGTGGCGGCGGTTGAGGGCAAACACCCGGGCCAGGACCAGCCCGCCCAGGCCCAGGGTGAGCAAGGCCACGAGGTAGGAGTTAACGCCCGCCACCAGCAGGCCGAGCGCGAGCACGAACACGGTGCCGAGGCCGGCGGCCAGGTAAGCCAGGTAGATGCCGACCAGGCCCTTGAACTCCACGGGCTTGCCGATGCCCTTGTTGATTGGCAGCGGCACGGGCTACAGGAAGAAGGCCCGCAGGATGGTGGCGACCACGACCAGGAAAATGCAGGAGCCAAACCAGGAGGCGGCCACCTTTTGCGTGTCCTGATCGCCGGAGTTCCACTTGGAATACACCTTGACGGCCCCGATCAGGCCCAGGACGGCGCCGACGGCGTACATCAGGTTGGTGCCGGGCTCGAAGTAGCGGGTTACCTGCTCGGTGGCGGCTTCAATGCCGGCTTCGCCGCTGCCTTGGGCCCGCAGCGCGGCGGGCAGCAGCCACAGCAAGGCCAGGCCCAGGGTACGGACCAGGGAAAGGGGTAGGCGCATATTAATAATAGAGGATGGTGGATCAGGCGGCCTCGGGACCGGCTTACTCCTCCCCGAACAGGGCGTCTATTTCCGCGCTGCGCCGGCGCTTGTTGGCGGCAAACCGGGCGGCCAGGGCGGTACCCTCCAGGGCAGGGTGCAGGGAGTCGGGCGCCCGGCCGGCAGCCAGGCAGTCCAGGGCTTCAAGTAAATCATCGGCGCCGATCAGCGAGTCGGCTTCGGCCGGGTAGGCCAGCTCAGCGGGCGCCACCGGCAGCTCCTGCTCCGCGGGCAGGGCTTCAGGGTTCAAATGGGGCGGCGGCAGGTCAGCGGGGGTGAGCGGCGCGCCGGCGGGTTGGGTGAAGTGAGTATGGTTGCTTTCAACGGGGTAAATCACATTTTGATGCAAGTGATCACAATTTGATAGGAACCTATCAGCTCCCGTGGCGGCGATTTCTTCGTCCTCTACCGCCGGGCAGACCGGGTCCGAGGCTTCATTGTCAGCGTATTGCGTTGGAGTCGGAATCTCCTCTTCCGCGGGGGAGGCGGGCGACGCCACCCGGGACTCCGCGGGAGCGGCTTCCGGGGCAAACACGAGACTTGGCGGAATCAGCGGTTCGGCGGCCGCGGAAGCCGGCTGCGGGGATCGCCCGGCCGTCGGGCGCTTTTTCCAGCCAAGCAGCTCGGGCCGAAAGTAGCGCCAGCCTACGTAGGCGTAATAGAGGGCAAGCAGCACCAGGGTGCCGGAGAAAAACTGGCTCCAGGTGAAACCGGTAAACAGCATGGCGGCGGGGTTTAGGTGAGAGGTGGCCGGCGGACAAGGCGCCTTTGGAGGCCGGCCGAGCCGGCCGGCTGGACAGTCAATCACCGGGTCGTACCCCCGCGGCAGCCCGGTGTTTGGTTGCCTTCTACGCAGGTAAGCGGTTCGGGTATCGCCTGGGGCGCATGCCAAGGCAGGTTGCGAAGCCCGGGCTGGTGGCCGGCAACCCCGGGGTTTCCAGCCGGTACCGGGGATCTACCGGTGGGCTTTACCGGGCGCATCCGGATAAACGGACCCTGCCGGGCGCTTTCGTTTCGAAAGGCCAACAAACCCCAGGCCAAATCCCGGGTTTGGGTTGTTGTAATATTGACTATATGTTTAGATGACAACATGTTATAATGTCATCTAAACTGTAGTCGTAACAGCCCAAGCATGGCCACGGCTAGGAAGGCCGGCCCGCCGAAATGGGCGGGTGCCCGGAGCGGATAACGGCTAACGACGCACCCTGAACCAGGGGCCCGCTGCTGGACGGCTCGCGGGATAAGCGTGGGCTCGTATTGGCCGCCGGCCCCCGTCGCTTTCCTGCCAAGTGCTTGGGTTCTTCATTTCCCCAAGCCGGCACCGCAACTCGGGCCGCGGGCTTGAAGCCGCAGTTAGCTTGAAATTGATTGGGTTAAATAGTACTTAAAGAAGAGTAAAAAGATAAATCATGTCTATATACACCCATAACAGGTGATTCCGGAATTGAAAAATGGTAAAAAATCAGGCGGGACGGCTTTGCGGTATTGCCGGGCTTAGCGGTTTAGAGTAACTTGCCCGGCACGCTTTCCCTTATGTTTTTCGTCCGCTTACTGCTGCTGGGGTGCTTGGTGCTGGGGGCTTTTACTTCACGGGGACAACACCAGGAGGCCGCGCAGGCGCGGGCACTCGGGTTTACCCTGTTTCGCATTCCTTTTCAGGATTCCACCCTCACGTTCCTGGTGAGCGGCGTGGACCTGGACCGCAAACCCCGCAAGCCCGTCGTGCTGCTCTGCCAGGGCGGCGGAGCGCGGCCGCTGATCACCACCGGCAATTCCGGGGCGGCGTTCATGGGCTGGCCCTTTGATTTGAAAGCCTACCAGGGCCGCTACCACTTCGTCGTCATCGCCCGGCCGGGCGTGCCGCTGGTGGCCGAGCGCCGCCTGCTGAGCCGGGAGCAGGAGTACCTGGAAGTGGGCACGGATGCGCCGCCCGCGGCCTACCTCGAGCGCGACACCCGGGGCTACCACGTGCAGGCCGCCCGGCAGGTGCTGCGCTACCTGCGCCGTCAGTCCTGGGTGGACCGTCGCCTGACGGCCGTGGTCGGCGGCGGGCAGGGCTGCCACGTGGCCACCCGCCTGGCCACGGCGGACCGCCACGTGACCCACCTGGCTTTTTACGGGGCCATGCCCGCCGGTCCCCTGCCCCAGCTGGTGCACGAGCTGCGCGAGGCCCAGCTGCAGCGCCGGCTGACCCCGGCCAGCGCCCAGCGCCGCATCGACTCGGTGTACGCGGCCTACCAAAGCCTGATTGAGTTGCGCGATCCGGCGGCTATGTCGGGGGTGGCCTGGCGCAACACCGTGTCGCTGGCCCGCTACCCGGCCGTGGACGAGCTGCCCCGGGTGCGGGTGCCGTTGCTCATTGCCTACGGCACGGCCGAGCCCAGCGCCTGGCTGCTCGACCAGCTGCCGCTGGAGTTTGCCCGCCGGGGCCAGCGCAACCTCACCCTGCTGCCCTATCCGGGCCTGGACGAGCGCTTCCTGCTGACGGGCCGCTCCCCGCAGGAGCCGCCCCGCTGGTACGGCAACGTGGCCTGGGCCGACCTGATGAACTGGCTGGCCGGCGCCGCGAGCAGCAGCAACCGGCCCGGCCGCTAAGCTACCCGTCGCCCGGGCGGGCTGCTTGCGGCGGCGCTTGCCGGGCGTGCCCTTACCCCCCGGCCCCGGCGTTAAGCCGGGGCTACGGCTACCTTGCGCGCCCCAAGGACGCGTTTCACTTCATTGGGATCCGGCAAATGAGATTGCCGGCGAAGCCCTTGGGACTTGGCGGGGCCCAGGGCCGCCAGCACGGGGGCAGCAGGTCAGCAATTCACGGGTTGCGGCGAGCCGGTCGGCCTGGGCTAACGCGGGCAATGATTGTTTGCAACAACGCCCGGATAGTCAGCGCGTTTGCTTACTATTGCCCAGGGCACAAGCCGGCTTGCGATGGCACCAGATGAAGAAAGCTTCCGGGACGCTTTAGCGGCGCAGGATTGGGTGCTGGCCGCCGAGTATTTGGCGGCTTTGGTGCGGCAGTACCAGCCGGAGGTCGTCCTTACGGGCCGGCAGCAAGGCGCGTTGTTTTGCGGTTGTCATTGCCTGGTGCGTGCCCGGGACGGGGCCTCGGCGGCGCAGCTTATCGGGCGCGGCGCCACGCTGTTGACGCTGATCGGTCTGGGCACCCTACCCAACCCGAACTTTGACCCACATCAACGCTGAACGCTTGGTGGGCACCCCCCCGCGATAAGCCGGTATTTACCTTCGGCAATTACGGAAATGGAATCGGCCCCGTATCCGGGCAAGGCTGGCCTGCCGTTTCATCAACTGCCGTAGCAGGCGTGGGGTAACCTTTCTCCGGGTGCATACCGAAACCGTCGTGAAGCAATCAGCCGCCTTGGGGGATTTGCAGCAAGCCCTGCTCGACCAGGATTTAATCCGGGCCGCGCAGCAGCTGGCCGTGATGGTGCAGCAGCGCGGCTCCCGGTGTGCTTTGACGCTGGCGCAGCAGGGGCAGCTGTTTCGGTATTGCTACGAGCTGATCAACCTAAAGCCGGATGCGTCGCCGCGGCAACTGCTGCGCTGGGGCTCCCGGATACTGGATGAACTAAGCCAAAGCGGCCTTGGGAAGGCGGTTGTCGATTAGCCCCTGGATTCCCGGGCTTTCCGGCCTGGCCGGGACCGCCTTTGCCGCTTACGGATGACGCCCGGCGGCACTGGCCGCGCGCCGGCGTTTTAAACCGAGCGGGGCAGGTGCGGCCAGCGTCCCCTGCGATATGCCAACGCCCGCCCGGCTTGTATGCCTGCGAGCAGGGATCCCGCGGTCCCGGTAGCTGAGCGGGCGCCCCTGCGCGGACCGCCGGGTCAGTGATTAAGCCGCAACCCCCCTCCCGGATCCAGGTGCGCGGGCCGCCGCCCGGCCCCCGCGCGCGTCCCGGGCGAACACGCGGACCGTATTCGCTAGCTGCGGCCGTGGGGGCCAGGTAATAAGCCGTCTACTCGCGCAGGGCCTGCGTGAGTACGGCCCGCAAGCCGCGGTTAAGCCAGCGCTGGCTTTCCTCCCGGGGTACGTACGTGCCGGCAACGGCGTGTTCGGCCTGCAGGTCCAGCAGCAAGGTCAAGCCTACCTGGGAACGCGCAGCAGGTAGCTCCCGCAGCAAATACGTCAGCTCCCAGAGCACGGGCTGCAGCTCGTTTAAAGTAAGTTCGGAGCAAGCAGGCAGCGAGGCCTGCAGTTGGCGCAGGCGATCGAGGGCAACGGCGGCAGAGTGGGGCATCGGAGTCGGGATAAGCTTAGCGCGTGCAACCCAAGCGCACGTCCAAACAACGTGCCGGCTTGAACTGGCGCTGCATCCCGAGAGGTAACTACCGGCTTGTCAGGTACCCGGGCGCCGGCAGTTGCCAGGCTGCGCGGAGCGCCCGTCCAGGGGCCCGTACGGGCGCCACCGGGTGCAACCCCAATTTCGGTTTGGGGTCCGTGTTTCCAGGCGCGGAAAGCATTGGCCCGCGCCTGACCAACCATGCGACAACTTTACCACTGGATAGCGCTTGCCCTGCTCGCTTGGGCGACCGGTTGCAACGGCCAAGCCGGCACCCAAAAAGGAAAAAACCAGCCCGTCCCGGCAGTGGGCGGTGGGTGCGACGGGTGCGAGCTGATGCACGTCGGCATGCCGCAAACCCTGCGTTCGGTGGATACCACTGCCGGCTGGCGCGGCCCGGGCCAAAAGCTGCTGGTGACGGGCACGGTTTACCACCTTGACGGCAAAACGCCGGCGGCAAACGTGATTCTGTATTACTGGCAAACGGACCACCACGGGCGCTACTCCACTACCGCGCAGGTGCCGGCCCAGGCCAAAGCGCACGGGCATCTCCGGGGCTGGGTAAAAACCGACGCAACGGGCACGTATTCGATTTACACGGGACGCCCCGCGCCCTATCCCGCGCGCGATACCCCGGCCCATATTCACCTCGCCGTCAAGGAGCCATCGATCCGGAACGAATATTACCTCGACGACCTGGTGTTCGATGACGACCCGTTGTTGCGCGGCAAAAGAAAAAACCTGCAGAACCGGGGCGGCAGCGGCATTCTCCGCCCCCTGTTAGCGGGAGACGTGCAGGTGGCGGAGCACAACGTCGTGCTGGGCCTGAACATTCCGAACTACCCCACGACCCGCCCGCAAAGCCTCCGGTCGGGCCTGGAGATCGGCGAGGAAAACCCTTCTTTTATGCCCTACCACGCCTATGGGCCGGACCGGGGCACCCGGACCTGCCCGGTATGCAAATACGGGCGCTACCACGGCATCATGTATTTTGTGGGCAACCGTCCGGATTGGGAGCACATAAAGCGTTGGCTCGCGTTTCTGGAAGAGGAAAGCGAAAAACGCCGCCGCTACTTGAAAGTCTATTTCGTCTACGGGAACGAGCGTGACTTCAACCAAACCCAACGGCAACAAGCGTTGGAGCGGCTGGGCCGTGAACTCCAACTCCAAAACACGGCCTTGACCTACGTGGCCTCCTTCGCCGATACCGCCAGCGAAGCGTATTTAAACAAGATCAACCCGGACGCGGAAAACACCTTTGTTGTTTACAAACACCGCACCATCGTCGACAAATGGGTAAACCTGAAGCCCACCCCGGACAACTTCGCACGGGTTCGGGCTACGTTGGATAGAACTACCAACGACTACTTCCATTTATCCGAGGCGGCGCGGGAGTAACAAGCCGGAAAAAGACTGCTTCGGCAGGGTTGCGGGGGCGCGACCGGCTAACCGGGAGGCGGCGCCAGCTACCCCCGCAGCCGCCCCGTGTGTTGCTGTCAGCGGCGAAGCCAGCACGCGCGTCGAGCAGTCGAGCTAGTGGCCCTCGGGGTTTTCGGGTAGCCGGGCCGGGATGGTTGGCAGCACAGGCTGGCCGCCCAGCATCACGGTGAGGTTCTCTACGAGTTGGCGCAAGTATAAGATCTCCGAGTGCAAGTTCGCGTCGGCAGCCGCTGGGGCGGGTGGCAAGCGTTGGGTAATGAGATCCACCACATCCTCGCTCAGGTACTGCCCCAGTGTTTTGCCGGCCTGGGCCGCGCCGCGCTCGAGCACAGCCCGGGCGTCCCGGCTTACCCCGCGCACCGACCACGTTACGGGCGCAGCCGACGAGCGCGGCGGCCGGCCCGGGCGCTTGGCGCCGCCGCCGTTGGCCCCGCCTGCTCCGGCGGCATTAGTTTCTGTAATACTTTTAACTATTTTCGTATTACCAAAATTCTGCGGAGCAGTTCTTTCAGGAGGGAGGCTTGGTTGTAAACCCGCCTCGGACGGTACGGCTGACTCAGGGGGACGGGCACCTGGAATCGGGCTCATAACAAGTACGGTTTGGGGTACGCAATTAATGTCTTACGTAAACAGTGGGTTTTGGCTGCCGGAATTTTCCTTCTCTAGTCCAACAAGCGCTCCATTGTCTAACCAGTACCCCGCCGTGACGAATTTTCCTACGCTGTTCGACGCGCACTTGCCGAGCTTGACAGCGGGCGAGTTGCACGGCCTGTGGCAAACGACTTGCTTGCGGTCCGCGCCGGCCGGCGAATCGAGGTGGACGGAAGCTACGAATTTGCAATTGCACGAGACGCATTTTTCGCTGCACACCCGCGCGGGGGACCGCCACGAAGGCACGTGGCACCTGCAGCGCCACTCCCGCCTGGGCCAGCCGTTTTTGGCCCTGGAAGGGTCGGGGATTATGACCCAGGCACTCATTACCCGCTTGCGGCGCTCGGCTGACGGGACGGTACGGCAAATGGTTGTATATTTTCAGTCCGGCTTGGAGCTGCAGCTTACCCAGCCCTAGCGATGAACTCCTAACTTTCTTTCTTACATGTCAGCTTCCCTTGCCTCAGCGCTGACGCCGGAACGCATCGAAGCGGCGCTCGACGCCGCCGGCATCGGCGTCTGGGAAATGGATTGGACCGGCCGCCGGTTTTCGTGCTCTTCGCGCTGCAAGCACCTGTTTGGGTTGCCCGCCGAGGCGGCTGTGAGCTTGGACGACGTGCTGGGCGCCGCCCACCCCGAAGACCGCCCCGTGCTCGAGCAGCAGCTGCAGCAAGCCCTCGACCCCCAGGGAAACGGCCGCCTCTCCGTGGAGCACCGGGTGCTGCTGCCCGGCGACGAGGTGCGCTGGGTACGCACCACGGGCCTGGCCGTCTTCGACGAAGCCCGCACGCAACCGGTGCGTTTCCAAGGCATAACCAAAGATATCACCGACACGCAGGCCGGCGCGCGGCTGCAGGAAGCCCAACGCCGCGAGTTGGAATACCTGGCCGAAAGCATCCCCGGCATTTTGTGGATGGCGCGCCCGAGTGGAGCCGTGACTTACTTCAACCAGCGGTGGATGGAGTACACCGGCCAAACCCTGGAGCAGGCGCTGGACCGGGGCTGGGAGTCCGTGGTGCACCCCGCCGACTTGCCCCGCTGCCTGGAGCGCTGGAACACGGCGCTGGCTACCGGCTCGCTGTACGAAGTGGAGTACCGCCTTCGACGGCAGGACGGTCAGTACCGCTGGTACGTGGGCCGGGCGTTGCCCTACCGCGACGCCGCGGGGCAAATCGTCAAGTGGTTCGGCACCTGCACCGACATCCACGACCAGAAGCAAACGGAAGAGGCGCTGCGCCGCCACGAAGAGGAGCTGGAACGCGCTTATCAGGACCTGGAGGCCAAAATCACCTTCCGCACGCTGGCGCTGGAAGACGAAGTTTCAGCCTTGCGCCGGCGCGTGGCTCAGTTGCCGGGCGCCGACGCGCCGGTGTAGCGCCGCCGCTGCGCCGGCCGGCCGCGGTAGCCATATTCGTTTGCACGCCGCCCGATTCCAGCCTAGATTCTGGTGCAACGAGGGCTGACGCGCTGCTGCGCTCCTGGCCCGCCCAACCCCGCCGCCGCGCCTGGGCTTGCGCGAAAACGGCCTCAATTCGCCCTGCTGGTGCTGGTCAACTCCTTTGCGAAAGCATGGTCGAGCTGGAAGCCACCATTCTGGTGCAGCGGGCGCAGCGGCAGTTTCACGCGGCGGCCCGCTCGGCCGGCTTCTCGCTTATCGTGGTGTTCGGCCTCCCCAAGGGGCGCAACGCTCACGCACGTACGGGCAAATGCGGTTAGCTTAACCGCACCGGGTGCGAGCGCCCGGGTGCGACCGGCGTCCCGGATTGCTAAAAAGCCGCCGGACACTCCCCGCGGCACCGCGCCCGCTACTTGAGTGCCTCCCCAAGCCAGCATGCGTCTTACCCGCGGGCTAAGCTTACCGCCGCTTGTCCGTGACATTTCACAGCGATGAGCGGCCCGCCTGTTTCTAGCCATTCAGCCCTTTAGACAAGCCATTCCCCGGATCACTACTCAGCTGAGATCCTCCGGATGGGCATGCGGGGCCGTGGAGCGCCGCCCCGCGTGGCGGCGGCCCTGCCTGACCCTGATCACGCCTACCTCCGGGCCGTAGCCCAGTAGCTGGGCGGGCGCACCGGGAGGGCCGGGCAGGCGGCTCCCCGACGGCCCTGCGGCTGCCTTCTCCATGGGCCGCAGGGCGTAACCGAGCTGAAGCTGGCCCCGAGCATGCTCCTGGCACGCCCGGCCCCACTTGACGGCCCGGCAGCTTTCCCTGCCCCTGCTAGCGCGACGAGGCCGGGCCACCGCCTTTGTGCAGCGCGGGGCCAGGTTCAGTCAACAAACAGGGCCGTTCGGTAAACAAGCCGGCGCGGCGGCGGGCGGCGGCGGAAGTTGCGGTGCATTACTACTTCGCGTCCCGCTTTTGCTATGAAGCTTCGCCTGCTGCTTTTCCTGTACGCCGCCGTTTGCTGGCTTTTCTCCGTGCCCGTCCAGGCCCAGGCCCCCGCCGCCACCGCGTGGTTTGAGCTGCGCGACAGCCAGCTGCGGGTGTTCTCCGGCGGCCAGTCGCAGCCTCTGACCAAGGATTTGACCTTGCCCAACGGCACCCGGTTGCGCCTTGGGGCGCGCACGGCCCAGCTGGCCGACGGCCGCACCGTGCCCTTGCGCGAGGGCGACCGGATTAGCCTCGGCGGAGTCATCAGCCCGGCTGCCGGCGCCGCGCCCGCCGCCCCGGCCCCGGAGGTGTCCGCCCCGGCCCCAGGCCCGGGGTCAACCACGGTTGCCCCCGCGCCGGTCCCAGCGGCCTTTACTTACCAGCCGCCCGCGCCGGTAGGCGGCAAGCTCAAGGGCGTGGTGGAGCTGGGCGCCAGCGGCTTCAACTCCTTTGTCGTGCGCATCGACGCGCACAAGCGCTGGCAGCTGGAGCGCTCGGAGTTCGGTAACAGCCTCGTGCTCGAAAACATCGCTACCCCCGACGACGTGCGCCGGGGCCTGAAAAGCTACATCGGCCAGATGCTCGACTACGGTGTGCGCGGCCAGGACATCCACTTCGTGGTGAGCTCCGGGGCGCTGATGGCCGACGTGACCAAGCGCATCGTGGCCGGGCTGAAAACCCTGGGCTACGTGGTGCACGCCGTCACGGCCGAGCAGGAAGGCCAGTACGGCCTGCGCGCGGCCTTGCCTGCGGCCTTCAGCGGCCGCGCCTTCGTGCTCGACCTGGGCTCGGGCAACACCAAGCTGGCCTGGGTGGAACGCGGCCAGCCGCGCAGCGTGGATACCTACGGCGCTAAGTTCTTCCAGCAAGGCCTTGACGACAACACCGTGGCCGGGGCCGTGCGCGCCGCCGCCGCCCAGGTGCCGGCCGCGCAGCGCGCCACCTGCTTCGTGCTCGGCGGCGTGCCCCACGAGCTGGCCCAGGCCGCGCGCCAAGGCCGGGAGCGCTACACCGTCCTGAGCTCCCCGGCCGCGTACGCCGGCCGGTTCAGCGGGGCCAAGACCCAGGCTGGCCTGACCATCTACCGGGCCGCGGCCGAAGCCACCGGCTGTCAGCAGTTCGTCTTCGACTGGGCGGCCAACTTCACCATCGGCTACCTGCTCGCCCTGCCCTAAGACCCACCTAAACCTGTATTCCACTGCGCGCCTGCGTTCTGGCCTGCCATGAAAACCGACTCCGCTACTATTTACTTTGAAAACGCGCTGGGCCGCGTCGTGCAGCATCCCCGCTACGCCTGCCTGCTCTGGCACGCCCAACCCCAGGCGGGCACGGCGTTTCGCCTGCTGCTCGGCGAGCTGCTCGCCCTTTGCCATCACCAGCGCCTGGGCCTGGTGTATACCGACCACCGGGGCATGCCGCCGGTATGGGTGGAAGAGTGCACCTGGCTGGTCAACCGCTGGCTGCCCCAGCTGGCCACGGCCGTGCCCAGCTGCCGCCTGGCCATAGTCGAGGATGCCGAAACCCTGAGCGGAGCCGCCCTGCGGGTGGCCCTTACCCACGCCCACGCCCTGGCGCTGCCCGTCCGCTGCTTCGAGCAGGAAGAACCCGCGCTGCACTGGCTGCTAAATCCGTAAATTGGGGACTGCTGTCCCGGCCCGCAGCCCGGCCGGGCAGCCTTCCGGCTTGCTTATGACGTACTCCCCCGCCAGTGCCCCGCCACCCGCCCCGGGCACCGAGTTTTGGCTTCGGCACGTGGCTGCCCACTTGCCCTACGGCGTGCTGCTGGTCGACCCGGCCGGCACCGTGCAGCTGCTCAACGACGCTTTTTGCCGGCTCTGGTACCTGGCCGAGGAACCTTCGCGCTGGACCGGTCGGCCGGCCGAGGCCCTGCAGGATGCCCTGCTCGCCCGGGTGGCCGACCCCGCGGCGTTCCGCCGCCGCAGCGAGGCGTTGCGCGCCGCGGGCCAGCCCAATTTGCGCCACCCGGTGCTGTTAACCGACGGCCGGTGGCTCGAGCTGGACTTTCTGCCGCTGCAGGCGCCGGCCGCGGGCGTGCTGGTGCACGTGCGCGACGTGACCGAGCGCGAGCAACTGCTTGCTGAGCTGCGCAGCGTCTCGCGCATCCCCGAGCAAAACCCCAACCCCATCCTGCGCCTGGCTCGCACGGGCGCAACGCTCTACCGCAACCCGGCCTACCAGTGGTGGGCGGACAGCCTAATGCCGGTTGCCCGGGCTGCTGCCGAGCAACAGGCCCGGTCCTGGGCCCCCCTGGCCCTGGCCGCCGGCCAGCCCCAGCAGCACCGCCTGGCCGTGGCCGGGCGCGTGTTCGACGCCCACGTGGTGCCCTTTCCCGCCGACGACTACGTTAACTTTTATTTCGTCGACGTCACCGAGGAGCACCGCGCCGAGCAGCGCCTGCAGGCTCAACAGGCATTTTACCAGAACATCCTGGACACGCTGCCGGTGGAAGTAGTAGTGCTCGATGCCGAGCAGCGCTACTGCTACGCCAATCCGGCCGCCGTGCCCGACGAGGAGCAGCGCCGCTGGCTTCCCGGCCACACCCTGGCCGAGTACGCCGCCCGCTACGCCCTGCCGCTGCAGGAGCTGGCTGAGCAGCGCGCCCGGCACTTCGCCGAGGCTCTGCGCACCGAGGCGGCCCTGCCCACCTGGGCGGAGAGCAGCGCCCTGCCGGCCGAGGCGCCTCGTCACTTTCTGCGCAGCTACCGCCGCCTGCCCGGCCCTCCCGGTGCGCCCGCCCAGGTACTGGGCTACGGCCTGGAGGTGAGCGAGCGTTACCGCGCCGAGCAGCAGCTGGCCGAGCAGCGGGTCTTTTACGAGTCCATCCTCAACGAGCTGCCCAGCCAGATTGCCGTCTTCGACCCGGCCGGGCGCTACCGCTTCCTGAACGCGGCGGCCCTGCCCGACGCGGCGGCCCGCGCCGCCCTGCTCGGCCAGCCGGTGGTGGCGTACGTGGCCCGGCAGGGCTGGCCGGCCGCCGTGGCCGAAACGCGTCAGGCCCGTTTCCTGGCAGCCGTGGCCACCCAGCAGCCGCAGCAGTGGCAGGAGGCCACCGCCGCCGCCGACGGCCAGCCCCAGCACTTTTTGCGCCACTACCAGCCCGTGGCGGACGCGGCCGGCCGGTTGCGCTACGTCATCGGCTACGGCACCGACTTCACCGCCCGCGTGCGGGCCGAAGAGGCCGTGCAGGCCAGCGAAGCCCGCCTGCGCGAGCAGCAGCAGTTTATGCAGGGCCTGCTCAACACGACCCAGAGCGTGGTGTACGTGCGCGACGCGCAGGGTGCGTTTCACTTTGTGAACGAGGCCATGCGTGTCCTGCAGGCCGAGCTGGGCACGCTCGAGGAGCTGCCCGCAGACCGGCAACCCCTGCGTGCCGAAGAATTGGCCCGCTACGCCGCCCTCGACGCCGAAGTGCTGGCAACCGGCCGCACGCTGCACGCCGAAGACCGCCTCACCATGGTCGACGGCGCGGTGCGCTGGTATTACACCGTCAAAAGCCCCTTGCCCCGCCCCCAGGGCGATACCCACGTGCTGGGCGTGAGCACCGACATCACCGCCCTGAAAGAAGCCCAGCTGACGCTGGCGCGCAGCGAAAAGCAGTACCGCGACCTGATGCACTACGCCCAGGCGCTGATTTGCACCTACGACCTGCAGGGCCGGGTGCTGTCGGTGAACCCGGCCCTGGCCCGGCTGCTGGGCTACGAACCCGAGGAACTGCTGGGCCAGCCGGTGAGGCAGTACCTGCTGGCCGAGGAGCAGCCGCATTTTGGCCAGTACCTGGACTATATCGCGGCGCAGGGCGAGGCCCAGGGGGTGCTGCGCGTACGGCCCCGCGACCCCGATGCGCCGGTGCACCACCTGCTCTACCACAACTTCGTGGTGCGCGAGCCCGGCCAGGAGCCCTACATCATTTCGCACTCCCAGGACATCACCGCCCGCGTGCGGGCCGAGCAGGCCACCCAGCTGGCCCGCGACGAAGCCGAGGCCGCCGCCCGGGCCCGGGCCAATTTTCTGGCCAACATGAGCCACGAAATTCGCACGCCCCTGAACGGGGTGCTGGGCATGGCCGCGTTGCTGGCCAAAACCCGCCTTGACCCCGCCCAACGCGAGCAGCTGGACATCATCCAGGCCTCGGGCCAGCACCTGCTCGGCGTGGTCAACGATGTGCTCGACATGGCCAAAATCAGCTCCGGCAAGGTGGAGCTGGCTTACGCCCCCTTTAACCTCTGCGACGCGGTGCAGCAGGCCGTGGCCCCGCTGGCGGTGCGCGCTCGCGAGCAAGGCCTGGAGTTTCGCGTCGAGCCCATAGACATCGCCTGCCCTTGGGTGCTGGGCGACGCCTTCCGCCTCAACCAGGTGCTGCTGAACCTGCTCGGCAACGCCCTCAAGTTTACCCCCGCGGGCTTCGTGGCGCTGCGCGGGCGCCTGCTGGGGCACGACGACTCGGCGCTGATGGTGGAATTTCAGGTTCAAGACTCCGGCGTGGGCATCGCCCCGGAGCAGCAGGCGCGCATTTTCGAGAGCTTTACCCAGGCCTACGCCGACACGGCCCGGCGCTACGGCGGTACGGGCCTGGGCCTGACCATCAGCCGCGCGCTGGTGCAGCAGATGGGCGGCGAGCTGACGCTCAGCAGCGCGCCGGGCCAAGGCTCCACTTTCGCCTTTACCCTGACGCTGCCCAAAACCGAGGCCCCGCCGCCGGCCGCCGCCGCCGCTGCCCGCCCCGCACCCGACGACGGGGCGCTGGCCGGCCGGCGCGTGCTGCTGGTGGAAGACAACGCCATCAACCGACTCGTGGCCCGGCAGCTGCTGCGGGGTTGGGGCGTGGCCGTGGACGAGGCCGAGGACGGCCCGGCCGCCCTGGCCTGCTTGCGCGAGGCCCTGCCCTACGACGCGGTGCTGCTCGACATCCAGCTGCCGGGCCTGAACGGGGTGGACGTGGCCCGGCAGGTGCGCGACCTGCCCGAGACGCGCCGCGCCCGCGTGCCGCTGCTGGCCCTCACCGCCAACGCCTACGCCGCCGATGCGCGGCAGTACCGCGCCGCCGGCTTCGACGACGTGCTGGCCAAACCCTACGACGAGGCTGCCCTGCGCGCCAAGCTGTTGGCCTTGTGTTACCCGCCAGTCCGCTTGTACGACCTGAGCACCTTCCAGGCCCTGGCCCGCGGCCACGCCGAGTTCGTGCCAGCCGTCATCCGCTCCTTTCTGGCCGACGTGCCGCCCGCCCTGCTCCGGCTGCAGCAGGCCGTGGCCGCCGCCGACTGGCCCGAGGCCGGCCGGCTCGTGCACTTCGTCAAGCCCAACCTGGAAGCCCTGCAGGTGGCCGGCACGGCGGCGCCCGTCGCGGCCCTGGAGCAGGTGCGCCGCCGCCCGCCCGCCACGCCCGCCGAAGCCGACGCGCTCCGGCAGGCGGCCGACGCGCTGCTGGCGGCCGTGGCGGCGGTGCAGCCCCTGCTCGAGCGGGAGCTGGCCGGAGGCTAGTCATCCGTCCGCAGGTAACGCTTGGGTTGAGGGGAGCCGCCAGCGCAATCAAGCTGCGCCCCGCAAAGCGGCGGGGGTAGGACTAGAGTAGGAACGAAAAGTATGAGTAGGGGACGGCAGCGCGGGCGGGGGCCTCGGAAAACGGCCGTTTTCCGGCGACGTGATGCCTACGTCGAAATGCACCGCCAAGCAACCGGCGGAGTGTCTTGATTCCTCACCTCACGAAACCAGGTACGCGCATGTTCGCCGCGGAGCTTTTATAGAATCATTGCCATGAAAGTCGGCTACGCCCGCGTAAGTACCCAGGACCGGCAACTTCACTTGCAGGTCGACGCCCTGCAGGCCGCCGGCGGCGCCGACCTCGTGCAGGAAACAGTGTCTACTTCCAAAGACCGGCCGCAACTCCAGCGGCCGCTAACCGGACTGCGCGCCGGCGACCCGCTCGCAGGCTGGAAACCCGAGCTACGGGGCCGCTCCCTAAAAGACCTGGTGCTGCAGGTGACGGGCTTTCTGGAGAAGGGCAAGCACTTCGTGAGCCTGCACGACCACCTGAACCCGACCACGGCCCAGGCCCGGCTCCTGTTCAACTTACTTGCCTGCCTGGCTGAGTTTGGGCGCGGCAGTATTGGACAGCGGAAGACCGCCGGGCTGACGGCGGCGCGGGCGCGGGGCCGACAGGGCGGCCTAAAGGGCTGCCCAGGGGGGCTCTGTCAAAGGCCCAGGGGGCGAAGACTTGGTACCTGCAACCGGACACAGCAGGGGCCGAAAGCGGCTATCTGCGCGGGGTGGGCCGGGCTGCGATTTACCGCTACCTCGCGCAATTAGGCGTACCCACCGGGAAGGAGTAATTCCATTGTCCTCAGCCCGTAGCACAGCGCTCACGCTATCTTTTACCCCACTCGCGAACTTATTGAGGATGATACTTGTATACATGAACAAATGATCATACATTTGCAGAACAATATGAGCCCCGCCCCTGCTTCCTCCGCTTCCGAACTGAACCTGACCACCGAGAAGATGGAGAAGGTGGCGTTCATCCTCAAGACCACGGCTCACCCCACGCGCATTGCCATCGTGCAGTTGCTCTCGGGCCACGAAAGTTTGTCGGTCACCGACATCAGCGAGCAGTTGCAGGTGGAGCAGTCGTTGCTTTCGCATCACCTGTCGGGCATGAAGCTCAAGGGCATCCTTAGCTCGCACCGAGAAGGCAAGAACATCTATTACGCCCTGAAGATGCGCGAAGTAGTGGATGTGATTCAGTGCCTGGCCGCCTGCACGTTCCTGTAAGAACCGCGGCTTTTTTTTGGCCAAACACATGAACAACACATCATAATTTCATACGTTCAACTGTTTACCATGCTCGCTACTTTCGGCTACTTCGCAGCTATCCTCATCGGCCTTTCCCTAGGTATTATGGGCGGGGGCGGGTCCATCCTCACCGTGCCGGTGCTGGTGTACCTGATGGGGGTGAGCCCGGTGCTGAGTACCGCATACTCCCTGTTCGTGGT